>CALGUT010000555.1 GCA_937920335.1 uncultured Opitutales bacterium | reverse complement strand
TTTTTCCAACCGAGCAAATACCTCGATCGTGTCGGCTGCCTTCTTCAAATGAGCCTTCTCGTACCGGACGACACTGCTTCTTCTGAAGAAATCGCCGATCGTCAATCCACTCAAAAACCGGCCAACTCGTCCCGTCGGAAGCTCATGACTTGGGCCTGCCGTAAAATCACCCAATGCGGTAGCCGTATAACCCCCTTGCAAGATAGCACCTGCAGTGGTTATTGCATTTGTCAGCGACTCAATCTTACCAGGTGATACCTGAAGCTCCATGTGCTCCGGAGCAATGAAGTTTGCGACTTCTGCGGCCGCCTCCAAACCTGGCACGGACACAATGGCAAAGTTCGTTTTTAAAACTCTGGATATTGCATCCTTATGGGAAAGACTTGGGAGTTGCTCCTGGATCGCATCTTTCGTCTTTTCGATCAGAGCTTCAGACGTAGATACAAGATACACACGTTCCTTACCTGAACCGTGTTCAGCCTGAGCCAACAAATCCGCAGCTACAAATTTCGGCTCTGCACCGCTGTCAGTAATGACCATCACCTCACTAGGGCCCGGGAGAAGGTCGATCCCGACCTTTCCAAAAAGTTGCCTTTTAGCCTCATTCACAAAAGCATTGCCCGGACCGTAGATCTTATCAACCGGCGTCACAGATTTTGTCCCATAAGCCATCGCTGCGATGGCCTGCGCTCCACCGATTTTGTAAACTTCGGTAACACCGCACATGGACAATACACCGGCCATCGCTGGCGCAATCGAGCCTTCTGAATTGGGAGGTGTGCAAACACAGATCTCGGGTACCTTCGCTATCTTCGCCAGCGTACTGGTCATTATAACCGTTGAGACCAAAGGGACATTTCCGCCTGGTACGTATAGCCCGACTCGGTTAATCGGATAAAATCGTTCGCCTACCTTGGCACCGTGAGAATTCCTCTTAGTCCAATTCTTGGGTAAAGATTCCCTGTTGAAGAACCTAACATTCTTAATCGCCTCACGAATAGCCTTCCGGTCGTTAGGAGACAGGCTTTTTTCGCCAGCTTTCAATTCTGCCGCTGTCACCCGAAGCGTTTTTGGAGAGAGCTTAGCACCATCTAACCGCTCGGTTATTTGGAACAAAGCCCGATCCCCACCCTGCTCTATCGAACTGAGGATATCCGTTACTATCTGTTCAACTTTTGACGATCCTGAAGCATCTTCAGCGAACGACTTCAGTCGCTTATAGAACCCAGCGGCTCCGTATTTATAAATCGGCATTACTTCTTTCTTAAACCCGGAAGAGCCGGTTGCGTAAAGAGGGATTCACTTAATTCCGGATTCACCTCGATTAAATCGAATTCGATGCGATGCACTTCTTCGCCATCAATCAACGAAACCAAGGTCTTCGGAAATCGGATTCCATCCACCTCCAGTTCTCCACTCTCCTTTATGAGTTCACCCGTCTCGATTTGAGTTAGAAGTAATTGTCCGTTAGAAACTTTGAAGTTCCGGATATAGTAAATCGAGCCGTAGGTAACTTTTACCTTATCAACTAATTCGCCGTCTACCGTTTCTTGGCCTAAATAATCGAGCTTTCGCTGATAATTTGTGTCGCTGGAGAAAAAGTTGAGATTCTCATAAGTATTTGCTCGGACACGCTTTAGTTGATCTGGATTTGAGGGAACGAGATTGTATTGGTCGGGGTCGTCCATTCGATAGACTTTTTTCCAAGCTTCATAATCGTTCAGACCAAATTCCTGAACCACTTCATCCCCGGTAAGGACCTGTAGCTGTTTATACGGAGCCTTCAGATGAATATCGATGGCTCCCGAATCTCCCGAAGCATTTGTAATGGTCCCTTTGAATCTCAAGGATTTAACTGACTTTAGAGTACTCTCTTCACCGATATAGTCCCTCGCTTTTTTGATGACAGCAATCACATCAGGGTCCGCGGAGCCCGCGTAGGATGTCTGCACTAACAAAATTAGAGGAAGCAAGAAGCCGAAAATGCACAAGATTCGGCCTCGCGGATTTGAAGTCTGTTTAACTAAAGAGTTCATAAGGGATTCCAGTGAAACCTGGAATTTATAGGACTCCAGAATCTCTCAAATGTTCAACCTAAATCGTCCCTACTCCCACTCAATCGTGCTAGGTGGTTTCGAGCTAATATCGAGAACTACACGATTTACGCCCTTCACCTCATTTATGATTCTGTTGGAGATCTTGCCCAGGAGCTCATGGTCGAGTCGGGCCCAGTCAGCCGTCATGGCATCCACGCTTTCCACAATTCTCAAAGCGATAACATTATCATAGGTTCGTTCATCCCCCATAACGCCCACAGTCCGTACCGGAAGAAATACGGCGAACGATTGCCACACCTTGTAATAGAGGTCGGCCTTCTTCATTTCTTCTAGCAGAATTGCGTCGGCCTCTCTCAATACAATCAATATGTCCTTGGTAATTGCGCCAAGTACTCGCACGGCCAGTCCTGGTCCAGGAAATGGCTGTCTCCAGACGACGCTATCGGGAAGTCCTAGACTCTTACCCAACAATCGAACTTCGTCTTTAAAAAGCTGATTTAATGGCTCGAGAATCTTAAGCTTCATACGCTCAGGTAACCCACCAACATTGTGGTGACTCTTGATCAAGGAAGCAGGGTTTCCATCAATCGGAACGGATTCGATTATATCCGGATAGATCGTACCTTGTGCTAGAAATTCCACCTCTCCGATCTTTTCGACCTCCGACTCGAATACATCAATGAATGTGTTACCGATGATCTTACGTTTCTTTTCTGGATCCGTGACTCCCTCCAAACGAGTTAAGAATAGCTCTTCTGAATCACAAACGACTAGATTAATTTGAAAGTGGTCTCCGTAGAGTTTTTTAACCGCCTCTCGTTCATTTTTCCGAAGCAACCCATTGTCTACAAATACACACGTTAGCTGGGGGCCAATTGCATCGTGAATAAGCTTCGCTGCGACCGAACTGTCTACTCCACCACTCAGACCTAAAATGACTCTCTTATCTCCAACGGTTTCGCGAATCGCTGCGATTGAGCTTTCGATGTAACTTTCCATCGTCCAATCACCAGAACATCCACAAATAGAAAACACAAAATTTCTAATGATATCCGTTCCCTGCTCAGTGTGAAACACCTCTGGGTGAAACTGCAGCCCAAAAAATTTGCGCTCACTATTCTCAATTGCAGCGAACTTACTATTTTCAGTCATCGCAATGGGTGAAAAGCCAGTAGGCAACTCAGTAAGTTTATCGCCATGGGAATTCCAGACTTGAATAGTCTTCTTGATCCCTTCGAACAAAGGACTGTCCGAAGTTATCTCCAGCGTACCTTTCCCATACTCCCGCTCGTTACTATGCTCTACTTTTCCTCCTAGTAGCGTCCCAAGGAGTTGGATACCATAACAGATACCAAGAACCGGGACTCCAAGATTAAAAATTTCACTATCGGGTTTGGGAGCATTTTCCGCAAACACCGATGAAGGACCTCCTGAAAGTATAACTCCCTTTACGCCTTCCGCTTTGAGAACCTCAGCGCTCGTCGAAAAGGGAAGTACTTTTGAGTACACTTCGCATTCCCTTAAACGCCGGGCAATAACTTGTGTGTATTGGGAACCAAAATCCAGAACTGCGACTACTTCGGCCATGATTAAAACTGTAAATGAGTATTTTTGAACTGACAGCGCGGACAGTTAGCTTGTTTTACACCCATCTTATCAGCATATATTTTGCCGCATTTGACGCAGTGATAAACCGTTTTGGACCGCTCAGATTGATAAAGGTTTTTGTCTCGAATGTCGTAATATGCCCATAGGCAAACGACAAACCCGATACCTATTAATAGGTAGATAAAAAATCCATCTGCTAAACTAATCGGTATCATTGTAAACACAAACGCGCCCGATGATCAGGCGCGTTTTAAAAAGTGTTAATGGTAAATGTTCTCCCAGGGTTATTTCTTGGGCTCTTCCTCCACATCTGGAGTCTCGTCAGCCGAAGCGTCGGGAGCTTCTTCTGCCTCAGCAACGGGTTCTTCAACCTTGACCGCTTCGGTTACTGCTTCCTCGGTTTCTTCAACTATTTCAGCCTCAACAGCTTCAGACGCTACTTTCTTTTTCGCCGTCTTCTTGGCTTTTTTCTTCTTCTTTCCGTAGCCCTCATCAGCTGCAGGAATCAGTTCGATCAATGCCATTTCAGCGGCATCACCGATCCGGTTTCCCAGTTTATAAATGCGAGTGTAACCTCCCGGACGGTCTTTAAACTCCGAAACTTTTTCGTTAAAAAGAATCTGCACAGCTTCTTTACTACGAATACGGGAACTAGCCAGACGACGATCAGCAAGTGATCCACGTTTTGCCAAGGTAATCAGCTTTTCAATGAAAGGCCGAAGTGCTTTGGCTTTAGCTAATGTTGTCTTAATTCGACCTTCTTTAATCAGGGCAATCGCGAGATTGGCCATGAGAGCCGGACGATGAGCTTTTTTGACCCCGAGTTCGTGTCTATGTTTTAAATGGCGCATGTTAAATGATCAGTAGACAACTTAGTCTATGCGAGAATCGAGGAGACGCTCGTCGATTTTCATCCCTAAAGATAAACCTAGTTGTTCAAGTTTTGCTTTAATTTCGTTCAGTGATTTCTTACCGAAGTTACGATACTTGAGCATCTCTTGCTCAGACTTCATCGCCAACTCCCCAACCGTTGTGATATTGGCATTGTTCAGGCAATTAGCCGCACGAACAGAAAGTTCGATTTCGTTAACGCTCATGTTGAGCAATTTACGTAGCTTGTTTTGCTCTTCACTGACTTCAGAGCCTTCACTTTCAAATTCTACATCTTCATCACTCACCTTATCAAATACGTCGAGGTGGTGCTTGAGAATGGATGCTGCGTGCTTTACAGCGTCATCGGGAGTGATTCTGCCGTCCGTTGAGATTTCGAGAATTAATTTGTCATAGTCAGTCATTTGACCAACCCGGGTATTCTCGACACTATACTTAACCAAGCGAACAGGGCTGTAGAGACAGTCAATCGGAATTACTCCAATTGGATCATCTTCGCTCTTGTTGTCATCACCAGGAACATAACCGCGACCAACTTTAATTTCCAACTCAGCAAAAAACCGGTGCTCGTGGTCGAGCGTACAAATCAACTGGTCGGGATTGATGATCTCGATATTGGAGTCAGGCTGAATATCAGCAGCTGTAACACGCCCTTCTTTCGTCACATCAAGCAAAAGCTTAACGGGCTCTCTCTTGTGGTTGATCAAAAGAATTTTCTTAAGATTCAGAACGACGTCGGTAATATCTTCTACGATGCCTTCAACGCTCTGAAACTCATGACTTACTCCTTCAATCTTTATAGAAGAGATCGCAGCGCCTTCAATAGAACTGAGCAATACTCGACGCAGCGAGTTGCCGATTGTATGCCCATAGCCGCCTTCGAAAGGTTCAGCTACGAATTTGGCATAGGTGTCAGTTGCGCTCTCTTCGTCTTTTGTGAGGCGATTGGGTATTTCGAATTTTCCTAAACGGGTGGCCATGGATCTTATAGGAGATGTAATATTAACTTAACAACAGAACGGATTATCGGTTGTAGAATTCAACAATGAGCTGCTCATTAATGCCTACTTCAATCTCATCACGAGTCGGTAGGCGGTTGATTTTCCCTTTGAAAGTGTCTTCTGCGAGAGAGGCCCAATCAGGGATGGTGCGTGCACGGGTCTCATCAAGAGCGCGAGTTGCAAGCTGTTTCGATGAAGTAGCGTCTTTAACCTCTATTTCGTCTCCTGCTTGAACTTGGTAACTTGGGATATCGACTTTATGGCCGTTAACCTTGATGTGGCCATGGTTCACAAACTGGCGTGCCCCTGAGCGGGTCTTCGAAAGATTAAGACGATAGATAACGTTATCCAAGCGAGTTTCCAGTTTCTGAAGGAATACTTCGCCAGTAACACCCTTGGCTTGTTTCGCCTGCTCAAATGTACGTCGAAACTGTTTCTCAGTCATGCCATACATATAACGAAGCTTCTGCTTCTCATTGAGGCCAATAGAATAGTCACTCTGCTTACGACGCAGACGTGGTCCATGCACCCCGGGGGGATAACCCTTGCGCTCAAACGCTTTATTAGGTGGAAAAATCGCCATTCCAAAACGGCGATTTATACGAGTGGTGGGTCCTGTGTAACGAGCCATACTTAAATCAGTTAAAATTATACGCGGCGACGCTTTGGAGGGCGGCAACCATTATGAGG
>CALGUT010000554.1 GCA_937920335.1 uncultured Opitutales bacterium | reverse complement strand
CTAAATGCTGAAGCAGTAAAGGCGATGATGATCGCCGTGTCCGACGAAATTATTCGCAGCAAAGATGCGCTTTGTGAAGCTGACCGCCAATTGGGGGATGGAGATCATGGTATCGGAATGGAACGTGGTTTTACTGAAGCAAAAAAGCAACTCGAAGCCTTAGCTCCGACATCTGTGAGTCAGGTATTTACAACGACGGGTATGGCTTTGATGAGCTCAATGGGAGGTGCCTCTGGCGCTGTCTTTGGAATGTTATTTCAAAGTGGTGGGATGGCCATTTCTTCTGCTGAAGGGCTCGATGCCGCTGCATTATCAGCATTCCTCGAAGCGGGAACTCAGGGTGTCATGAATATCGGTAAAGCGAAAGCCGGAGACAAAACGATGGTCGATGCGCTTATTCCTGCCAAGGAAGCGGCTGCTTCCAATGCGGATAAATCAATCACAGAGGCGCTCGCGGCTGTGGCCGAAGGAGCTCGTCAAGGACGTGAAAACTCCAAGGACATGATCGCTCAGCACGGGCGTGCGAGAACCTTGGGTGAGAAATGTCTGGGTTTCCCTGATGCCGGCGCACTCTCCGTTTCTGTGATCTTTAAGACGGCTAGCGAATTTGCTGATGCGCTTTAGTCTCGCTTAATTTCCCTTCGGGGTGAGTTAGGCATTCTCGATTTACTAACGATGCCTAATATTTCAAACCTCGGATATCTAACCGACTCGATCGTTCACCAGTTTAGTGGAATCGTTGAGGAGCATACGGACTATTTCGTAATTCGAACGCCTTCGAATCCAACCTATTATTGGGGTAATCTTACGTTGTTTAAGCACGAACCAGTAATCGGCGATTACGAACGGTGGATGGCGATACAGGACAGAGAGTTTGGCCCAGATGCGGGTCACGTCACCTTCGGGTGGGACTCATCGGACCGTGGAGAAATCTCGCAGTTTACAGATCAGGGTTTCGAATTCGAAAACCAGGTTGTTTTGCGATTAAATGAGCTGAGGCGACCGAGAATTTATAACGACGCGGTTGAAGTTCGCGCCATAACGTCGGACCATGATTGGGATGCTCTGGTCGAACTGCAAATCGAGTGCGGGTATCCACTTCAAGGAGGCGATGAGGCTGGGTATCGATTGTTTAAAGAGCGTGGAATGAAAACCTACCGCCTCATGCAGGATACTGGGAGAGGCGACTGGTGGGGTGCGTTCCTGAATGGAGAATTAGTTGGCGATATGGGGCTGTATTTTACGGAAAATGAACAGGCCGGTCGCTTTCAGAGTGTAGAAACATCTGCGAAACATAGAAGGCAGGGGATATGCTCGACGTTGCTCTATGAGGTATCGCGCCAAACTATGACGGATGCTATGAGTCTCGTGATTGTTGCAGGCAGCGACGAAGCACCGGCGGCCATTTATCAGTCCCTGGGGTATGAGATGGTGTCGCACCAATACGGCGTGTGTCGCAGACCTCGGGGTGGCTAACGCTAATCTTCCTTTCCGTCTTTCTGAATTTCCTTAGCCACTAGTAATCCTAGTTCCTCGTGCCCCAATTGGTTGAGGTGGATACCATCTTTACCAATGCCGTCCGGGGAAAGCTTCCTTCCGTCGATTAGTTGAAACTGGAATACTTCAGAGGTTTCCTGAAAGGCGTCCCATAAACGCGTCGATTGGGTTGCACCGATTTGAAATAACTCTTTCAGTGGACTTTCTGTCAGGTCACCGAAGGGTGGGGGAACGACGACGTACACCTCGGGCGCCTTGTGAGAGGTGTAGGCCAGGTTCTCGGCCTGGGATGCCAGATTGGCTGTTTTTATGAGCGAGGATGCAACTTCAGTTGCGCTGCGTTCGGCACCTGCTTGTAGGTCGTTGGTTCCGAGGAAGAGGATAACGAGATCCACCGGAGCATTTCTGGCGATCGCAGCTGGCAGTGTGTTTGCACCATTTAAGAAGGATCCGTCGATGAGTCCGATCGTATTTCCGTCGATGTCAGTTCTACGGGCGACAATGCCGTCGCATATCACTGTATAGCCTTCACCGAGTTTAGATTGTAGCACACCTGGCCATCTCTCAGTATCTGAAAATCGATTACCTGGTTTATCTGGATTCCAACCCCAAGTGTTAGAGTCGCCAAAGGCGAGGATGCGGTAGTCGGCTGACAGGTTTGTCAACCCAGTGATCACCAAGCAGCATAGGAAAAGAAAGGTCTGTTTCATCTTACATCAGACTTAGCAGTTTGCCGGCCAAGCGCAATGGTCGTCTTAAACCACTTGATTGCTTAGCTCGACGTATTCATGTTCGCTGGATGATCCTTCTCAAACTCAGGTCTTCACTCATTTTCCCGTTCCTGTTTCTCGTCGCTGGAGTTACTGGGTCGAACGGCGAAGATTCCAAACGACCCAATATCTTCTTTGCGATCGCCGATGATTGGGGTTGGCCGCATACGAGCGTTTATGGAGACGCGGTCGTTAAGACCCCAACCTTCGATAGCATCGCGTCGAATGGCGTTCTGTTTACCAATGCTTACATATCGTCACCCTCGTGTACGCCTTCGAGAAATGCGATCCTGACAGGTCAATATCACTGGCGCCTGAAATCGGGAGGTAATCTGTGGAGCCATTACCCAGAAGGATTTCCCACCTACGTCCAAGCGTTAAAGCAGGCGGGTTACTTTGTCGGCTCGTACCGTAAGGCCTTTGGTCCGGGATCCGATGGCGGCAAGGAAGTCGCGGGCAAGCAATTCACAGGCCTCGATGAATTTCTCAAAGAGCGCCCTAAGGATCAACCGTTTTGCTTTTGGTTTGGTGCGTCTGATCCCCATAGATCGTATATTTGGGAATCGGGTTTGCGGGCTGGGATGAAGCTTGAAGACGTTGAGGTTCCGCCGTTTTTTCCAGATTCAGAAACTATCCGCACCGATATTCTTGATTACTATTGGGAGGTTCAGCGGTTTGATCGGCAGGTTGGCGAGGCTCTGGCTTTACTTGAGGCTGCCGGTGAGCTGGAAAACACGATCGTAGTAATGACCGGTGATCATGGTTGGCCGTTTCCCAGAGGAAAATCGAACCTCTATGATTACGGTGCTCGTGTGCCGTTGGCTATCAAATGGCATGCTGCTGTTCCGGAGAATCGAATCGTTACCGATTTTGTTAGCACAACGGATCTTGCGCCTACATTCTTAGAGGCGGCGGGAGTCGATATCCTGCCGGAAACGACGGGTCGCTCATTGCTCCCCATTCTAAAATCTGAATCACAGGGGCGGGTGTCATCAGATCGCGAGCATGTCCTTACCGGAAAGGAACGTCACACGTTGGCGCAGATGGACCACGTGGGAGGAACGCCGATGCGAGCGATCAGGACCGATGAGTTTTTGTACATTCACAATTTCAAGCCGGAGCGTTGGCCAGCGGGGCATCCCGATGGAAGTTACCATGGAAAGATATATATGGATATAGATGCCAGCCCGACGAAAGACTATATCGTAGAGCATAAAGATGAAGCCGATATGGAAATCTACTGGCAATTGTCCTGCGGTCTTCGTCCTGCGGATGAGCTCTATGACCTGCGCTTGGATCCTTTTCAAATGCACAATGTTGCCGACCGTAAGGAATATGCGGATACGTTAGAGCGATTGAAAACTCAATTGTTCGAAGAGCTAAAAACAACAGCGGATCCTCGGGTTTTAGGAGAAGGTGATGCCTTCGATCAATATGAGTACTTAGGACGGCTGGTTAGAAAGCCCTGAATTAGGTCGATGACTCTCTACACGTGGTCCTTGATATGGACCCAAGTATGGACGTGGGGATCCCCACGGAAATACCAGACCATATTCGGGCCCTCAATCTGGAAAACGTCCCAGACGCCGTCCTGTCCTACATCTTCATCTTTATAAAACGACAGGTGCAGGTCGTCGAAACCACTTTTTTCGATGAGGGCCAATGACTCCTTCCGGTCCGCTTCTCGGAAGGGGAGTAGCAAATCATCCAGCACGTTACGCACCTCGGCTTTTTGGTCGAAGGTCAATGCGCTCATCGGTATTCCGGCTAGCCCCTTAGTCGTGCCTTTGAGCTCAACCGTCTTTTTTCCGTGTTCGTTGCGGGAGAACCCGAGCAAAGCCTGCTTGCGTTGTTTGCCGTCCATCATCTGAAAGACTTCGTTGGCTCGCTTGGCTTGGAACCAGTAAACGTTCCCTGGATGGTGTGGTTCTTCGTCAAATGATCCAGCGGCATGTCCGTAAAAAATGGGTCCGCCAAATGCAGTGCCTTCAGTGGAGTCTCCATCGCAGCGGCGGGTGGTATGCCTACCCGTGAGGACGAACTCAAACTTTCCGGAATCCGGCTCGCCGAAAAGAGCTACTGAGCAATCGTCAAACCCTCCGCGACCGTTGTCATGCTCGACTTGTTTCATAACTTGGCTGGCATACTCCTCGCTATGCAGGTTCATGAATATCTCACGAATCATGGCCTGTTGGTCTTTGTTAAATGACTTTCCGATACGGTGGTTCTTGACGATAAACCAATTGTTTTCGATCTCATGTCTGAGTGAGTTATCGAAATCAAAACAGATGCTCCTTCGTTGTTTATCAGTGAGGCTTTGATAAAGTGTTTTAACCAAGGTCTCTGACTGGGGAGCTCTCGGTTCTGATGCTGCGAAGGACGGTGTAAAGGCAGTAAGGGGTAGGGTCGTGACTGTTGCCAGGGTAGTGGTCTTTAAGAATGACCGGCGGCTTATCGGCGGACATAGTCCGCAGAATTCAGGGGTAGTTGTTTTCTTCATAACAATGGGATGTCGGATGTTATCAATGACGTCAGCTATATTCACGCTCCGTTTTAGCAGAACGTGCCAGGGGTTCATGAGGTTGCATTTATTCATTCTGCTAGAGGTCCTGGATCTATCGCTGAGGTAACCTTTCCGGAATACGATGCGTTATTACCTTCATCTCGATCATGAAATATGTCCTTAGCTTTTTGTTAATTTCCTTATTTATTCTGCCTTCATTCGCGCAGGTTCGTCCAGTAGGTGGACGAGGCGAGCCATCAGGTGGGATCCGTCCTGTAAATTCTGGTCCATTGCCAGATTTGAACGCGTATACCGCAACGGGTGAACCGATAAAAGTAAGAGATCTTATTGATGGGAAATACACGGTGCTTTCTGCCGGCTGCCTTACCTGTCCGCAATTCCATCAAGGATATGGTGAAGTAGAAGCTATGGCGGCGGACTATACTGAAAAGGGGGTTCAGTTCTTCTATTTTTATAAGAGTCTGCGGCATCCCGAGTTGAATGGGTATGTCCAGGCACAGAATATGAAGGAGCGATTTCTTCAGCTGGAGACTGCTCGGAAAAAACTTGGAACTAAGGTTCCCTGGATTGCAGATACCCTGGACGATTCCATGCGAATTGGTCTCAACGCTGGCCCTAACTCCCTCTACTTGATTTCTCCTGAGGGCGAAATTATCGCTGGGTCCGATCGCATCGAAGGTAATCGCTTTCGGGAAGTATTGGATTCAGTGGTCGGTCCCGTTGAAAATCCTACACCTGTGGGGGACCTCGATTTACCGAGGGTTGCTCGTCAGTCGAATAATGTGAACGAAGAATCGGATATTGGTGTGTTCAGACCACAGGGGCTTACGATTGTAGCGATTAGCCCGTCTCATCCTGAGGAGACCTATTATGTGAAACTACGAGCGGAAGCCGATAGAGATCTTCTAAGAACCGGAACGGGACGCCTCTTCCTGGGTTTTTATCCGGATCCTATACACGATGCTCACTGGAATAATTTAGTAGATCCCATGAAATTCGTGTTGGAATTGCCCGAGGGTGTAAAAGCCAATCCAACGACTGCCACTGCCAAGAAAGGTGTCGGGGATAGCGATGTTCAACCGCGTCAGTTCTGGGTAGAGATTGAAGGAGCCAACCCGTCTGATGAGCTTCAACTCGCGCTTCATTATTATGGGTGCACACCTGATATGTGTATGGCGATGACGCACGAATATACGATTCGATTGGAGGATGAAACCCGTGGTTCACGAACGTTTGGAATGAATCGTGGGCCTCGGGGTCAGGCGCAAGCCCAAGGGCGCGGAGGACAACGTGGAGGAAATCAGGCCCGGCAGCGTGGTGGGAATAGAGCGGTCCCACGGGCGGCAAGAGATCGAGACGTCGATCGCTTTACGCAAATGGATAATGATGGTGACGGCACCGTCGACCTGGAAGATATTCTTGCGATGGAAAAACAGCGCCGAGGAGATGACTTTAGTGAAGAGCGTGCCCAGCGTATATTCGATTATTTTGATACGGACCAGAACGGATTAATTAGCAAAGAGGAATCGGAAAAGCCGCCGGTGGGTAGAGGTCCGAGATCCTGAGGGAATAGCAGCTCTGAATGAGTGACTCTTTTAACTCCGCTTATTTTTGTTTGGCAGCGAGTCTCCCGAGTTCAGGACCATTGTCTTGAAGCATTGAGGAGTTCCAAGCTAGGAGTTGTCTCTTCAATAGATCAACGGTCTCACTATTTTCATAAGCTATGTTTTTGGTTTCGGAAGGATCCTTTTCCAGATTATACAATTCGGGATTTTCGCCATCGTAGTCGCAGAAAAGTTTCCATTTACCGTGTCTGACTGCCAAGTCTGGCAGGCTAGTATAGTGACGGAAATTTTCACGATCGGGAGGTCTTCGAAAAAACAATGGTTTGGCTCGCGAGTCGTTCGACTTACCTAACAGGGTGTCTTCTAAGTTCTCACCATCGAAGTCAGCGTCACTTGAAACTCCCGCAATCGAAAGCAGTGAAGGAACCAGATCGATGGCTGAAAAAATGGATTCCTTATTACGGGTGCCTTTGGCTGCAGTCTTTGTGAGTCCCGGTGACCATACGATAAGTGAGGAGCGAATGCCTCCTTCGAAAAGGGTCGCTTTATGTCCTTTCAGGTGACCGGCGGAACCGAATCCCACTTCGGGTCCATTATCCGAGCAGACCACAATAAGGGTGTTGTCTCTGAGTTTCTCGTCTGAGTGAACCCAATCAAATAACACGCCCAATTGTTCGTCCATCGTTTCGAGAACTTTCAAGTATAGGTGACGGTTACTTCCGTCTCCCCACTTATCTAACGGCGGATGCATAGGAGTATGCACATCGTCGGGCCAGAGGTTCAGGTAGAATGGCTGATTATTTGTCACTGCTACTTTTGCAAACGCTACAGCGGCTTCCGTGAACTTTTCGGTGACGTAGGCACGATCATGCCAGATCACGGGTCCGTGACCCAGGGTGTCTGATCCCAAATTGTGTTGAACGGGATCTTTCTTACCC
>CALGUT010000553.1 GCA_937920335.1 uncultured Opitutales bacterium | reverse complement strand
GCTCTCGATTCGTAAGCAGGCGAAACGATCGTTATCCATCCGGTTGAAATCAAATACCGAGGAGGCGGGTTCATTGAAACCCGGATCAAAAAAATCGTGGATAACGGCCATTGTCGCCGCGATCGTTGGAATCGCTGCAGTGGCAGCCTCTGGAAAAGTCATGCCCGCTCAGGGGGGCTTTTATTTGGCCGGTTTCGCGCTTCTGATAGCGGGACTCGCTATTTGCAGAATTTGGCTTCAGCGAGTTTCGGCTCTCAAACGCAGTCGGGAAATCGATTCCGCCTATCTGGCCAAGCTGAATGTGTCCTCGCGTATTTCCCGCAGTCTCACCGTGGTTGGGTTGATTGCATCGGCCGTATTCATGGTATTATCGGTGGCCTCTTTTCGTAAGCAGGTGGGCAACGATTGGTTGGAAAGATCGAGTGGGACCGGAGGATTCGCCTTATTAGCTGAAACCACGTCTCCTCAAAATTTCCCGCGAGATGGAGCCTCTGAAGGATTCGAGATTTTTCAAAACACCGCAGGTCAAATAACGACGGTTGTTCCGCTCCGAAAAGGAACGGGAGACAATGTAAACTGCTTTAATCTGAATACGACCTCTCAGCCACAATTAGTTGGGACCGATGTGGGCCTACTGGATACGATGAAGGCTTTTAATCCAGGTAAGATGGACGAATCGGTGAGTGGTGAAGGGTGGGTGAAACTGTCTGTGAAAACCAGCGAGGGTGCGATCCCTGCGTTGGTTGATGAGACAACTATGATGTGGGCTCTGAAAAAGAAAGTGGGTGACGTATTCGTTTATGAAAATGAGAAAGGCGAAGCGTTTACGGTGAAGATAGTGGGGACGCTGAAGGATTCGATTTTCCAGGGTTATCTCATCGTAGATGAGTTGCTCTTGTTGAGTGAATTTCCCTCCCATGACGGGTACTCGTTATTCTTGTTGGATGTAGCTGGGGGCAGTGATCTGGAAAAACTGCGCAACCAGATAGAAACAGTAGCCACTGACTTCGGTGGGACCGTCGAAATCACCCGCGATATTCTCAAGTCGTTTCATGAGATTGAAAATACCTATATCGCCATCTTTAGCGTGCTTGGTTCCCTAGGGGTCGTTCTTGGGAGTTTGGGCCTGACGATTGTGGTAGCACGGAGTATTCAGGAGAGGCTGGGCGAGTTTTCAGTGATGACTGCGATCGGTATTTCGAGAAAGCAATTGGGAGCGATGGTATTTTCCGAATACAGTCGTTTGATCGCTTGGGGACTTGGAGTCGGATTGGTCGCGTCTGTGATTTCAATCTGGCCAAATCTTCAAACGTTACCGGCTGGTCCGACCATCATACTTGTGGGTGGTTTACTAGTGGGGATCGTGGTGCTGAATCTCGTCTGTGGGGTCTTATCCTTCAAGGCGTCGTTTCCTCAGGGTGAAGTGAGTATCAAACAGATCGAGAGATAACGGGCCTGAATCGGGCGCAATTTGTCGGTTGCCGCTTGCTACGACCCGTTTCTTGAATATCTACTCATCGGTAACGCCTTAATTCGTCCCCTATGAAGATTCGCTCAATTTTGATCTCGATACTGTGTGCGCTTTACCTCACTGCAAGCGCTGATGACTGGCCTTCCTGGTTGGGGCAACAGGGAGACGCGGTCCTTAGCGATGATGGATTCGTAACGGTGATTCCTGAAGGTGGCTTGAAAACAAAATGGGAGGTGCCTGTAAATCTCGGTTACTCGGGGCCTTCTGTAGCCGAAGGAAAGGTCTTTCTGATGGACTACATCCGGTCAGGTGGAGACATAACAAACCGTGCCAGTTGGAGTGATAAACTCACGGGTCAGGAACGAGTCGTTTGTTTAGATGACGCATCGGGTGAAGAGCTCTGGGTTTTCTCCTATGATCGACCTTACGAAATGTCCTATGCCGGTGGGCCCCGGTGCACCCCCATATACTCGGACGGCAAGGTATATGCCTTGGGAGCTGAAGGCGACCTGCATTGCCTGGATGCTGAGACGGGTAGCAAGTTTTGGTCTAAAAACTTTTACAATGACTATGGTGCGGAAACCCCACGATGGGGACATGCTGCACACCCGTTGGTCTACGAGGATTTACTGATTTGTATTGTGGGCGGGATTGGTAGTGTAGCGGTCGCATTCGATAAGGAGACGGGTGAGGAGCGATGGAGAAGTCTTTCGGCCGACATGCAGGGTTATTGCCCGCCGTCTATTATTCATCATGCGGGTGTAGATCAGTTGATCATCTGGCATCCTGAAGGGTTGTTTAGTTTGAATCCTTTGACAGGCAAAGTTTACTGGTCTCAGGATCTGCGACCCAAACTGGGGTTGACCGTAAGTGCTCCGAGACACTCTGGTGATCTTTTGTATGCTTCTGGTCAAGGGAGTGCGGGCGGACTATTTCGTTTGAATTCCGAGAAGCCGGGAGCAGAACTGGTTTGGCTGGGTAACCCTCGTAATGCGATTTATACGCTGAACAACACGCCGGCATTTACAGAGGATGCCATTTACGGGGTTGATCTTGAGACCAGTGCCTTGACTGCAGTTGATCCCGCTGATGGTGACCGGATTTGGGAAACGCGCGAGCCGGTTATCGATGCCGCTGTGCTTGCGGAAAATCGACAACGGGTAAGGCACGGAACCGCCTTTTTGATTCGTCATCAAGATACGGATACATTTTACATATTCAGCGAAAATGGTGACCTGATTCTAGCGGAGCTTACCTTATCGGGGTACAAAGAGCTTGGTCGCCAAAATATTTTGGAACCGACCAGCTCTACCATGAATCGCAAGGTTGTGTGGAGTCATCCGGCATTTGCCAATAGAACGGTGTTTGCTCGTAGCGATGAGAAGCTGGTTGCAGTCGATCTGGATGCGGAAAATTACTGAGAATCCATAAATTTAAGAACCCTTAATTACGATAATATGAAAACATTTATAACAGTAGTGTTAGGCCTTGGCTTAACGAGTGCGTTGAATGCCGGGGATTGGTCGAAATGGTTGGGGCCTACAGGTAACTCTATTTTCGAAGATTCAGGTATTGTAACTTCGATACCCGAACAGGGTCTGACGACGAAATGGGAGCATGAAGTCGGGCTCGGTTACGGCGGTCCGTCTGTCGCCGATGGGCGGGTGTATCTCATGGATTACATTAAGGAGTCGGGTGAACTTTCGAATAATCCAGGGACGCTTGATGAGCTGACCGGAACCGAGCGGATACTTTGCTTTGATAGCACAAGCGGTGAACTGCTCTGGGAGTATGAATATAATAGACCTTATAAAATGTCTTATCCGGCGGGTCCTCGTTGCACGCCCATCGTAGATGGAGGCAAGGTGTATGCTCTGGGGGCGGAGGGTGATCTTAATTGTTTGGATGCGGTTAGCGGTAAGCTGATTTGGAGCAAAAACTTTCAGCGCGATTACGGAGCTGAGACACCGGTTTGGGGTCACTCGGCGCATCCTCTTGTTTACGGTGATACTCTCTATTGTGTTGTCGGAGGGAAGGGAAGTGTTGCGGTCGCATTTGATAAGCTAACCGGTAAGGAAAGATGGAAGGCGTTGTCTGCTTCCAGTCAGGGTTACTGCCCTCCCACGATGATCAAGTATGACGGGATTGAGCAGTTGGTCATCTGGCACCCAGAGAGTATCAACGGTCTCAATCCGAAAACGGGTGAAGTCTATTGGAGTGAAAAGATGAAGCCGACGTGGGGAGGGTCGATCCAGGCGCCTCGTGTCGTAGACAATAAACTTTTTGTAGCGGGTCCAGGGGTTGCCGGCCTGTTCGAGCTTTCAACCGTTGGTGGTAAACCGGCCGTTGAAATGCTTTGGCGCGGAAATCCGAGAAACGCGGTTTATCCAGTGAATGGAAATATTATTTTTGGAGAGGATGCGATATACGCGGTGGATCAGGGAGACAGTGCGCTCACTGCGATCAGCATTGAAGACGGAAGCAAACTTTGGCAGACGCAGGAGCCGGTGCTTAAAGAAATTGACTCAAAGGATCGGCATGGAACGGCTTTCTTGATTCGTATTGGAAGCACTGATACGTATTATGTGTTGAGTGAGACGGGTGACCTGATCCTTGCCGAATTGACTGCGGCCGGTTATCGCGAAATTGGTCGTCAAAATGTAATTGAACCGACGAACTCAACTTGGGGTCGGCCAGTGGTGTGGAGTTATCCAGCGTTCGCTGAAAAGTCATTATTTACACGTAATGACAAGAAACTTGTCGCCGTCGATCTGAATAAAAACACTTACACGAACTAGAGGTTAATTATAATGAAGATTCTAATTCTATTTTCTACACTGTTTCTACTGAGCCTTTCCTTGTCGGCTCAACAGTGGACGCAATTTCGCGGTGCCGACCAAACTGGGATTATTGAGGGTATTGAGATTCCGACCGAGTGGGACTTGGAAAGCAATGTTAAGTGGAAAATTCCCAGTCCAGGAGTGGGGTGGTCTTCGCCGATTGTATGGGGCGATCAAATCTTTATAACGAGTTCATTGCTTTCGAAATCGGAAATGGAGAGAAGAAATGCGGGAGGCGGACAATACCGAACACCAGAAGGGAATGAAGTGACTTTAGAAGTGGTGTGTCTCGATAAAGATACGGGAGCTGAAGTGTGGCGGAAAATAGCATACAGCGGACCTACCAAAATTGCGACTCATGGCGGAAGCCCTTACTCAGCGGAAACCCCGGCTACTGATGGAGAACATATCTACGTTCATTTTGGAACCATGGGTCTCTACGCCTACACGATGGACGGAGAGTTGGCTTGGAAGAAGGATTTGGGTGTTTATGAGATGGATAGCGAATGGGGAACAGGAACGTCGCCGATGGTTCATGAAGGTGTGCTTTTTATGCAGATTGATAATGAAGACTTTTCGGCACTGCTTGCTTTGGAAGCTAAGACCGGTAAGGAGATTTGGCGGGTCAATCGGGAGGAGGCTTCCAATCGTAGCACCCCGATTATTTGGCGTAACAAGGTACGGACTGAATTAGTAACCCAGGGCGCAATAACTCGATCCTATAATCCCCTAACAGGTGAGCTCTATTGGCAGCTTTCATTGGAAGGCGGCCGCAGCAGTTCGACGCCGGTTGGCGATGCTGACCGCTTGATTGTTGCGAATGAGAAACGTGCAGCTGGCGGATTTATGTTTTCCGTTCGTGCAGGAGCATCCGGTGATATTTCGCTCGCCGAGGGTCAGACCTCCAATGACGGGGTCGAGTGGAAAAATCCTAATGGAGGGATCGCGATGTCTTCGCCGCTATTGTATCAAGGAAAAGTGTATGCCTTTGAACGTCGGACGGGCATGGTCAGCTGTTATGACGCAGCCACCGGTGACGTTCATTACTACAAGAAACCGGTAAAACGAGCACGTGAGTTTTGGTCTTCTCCATGGGCTTACGAAGGAAATGTTTACTGTATCGACGGCAATGGAATCACTCACGTCTTAGATGGAGGCACCGAGTATAAAGAGATTCGGCAAAACCCTTTGGACGATACCATTTGGGCTACGCCGGCTATTACACCCGGTTCAATTATCATCAAAGGTGCTGATAGCATTTATGCTATCGAAAGTGGCTCGAATGAAGACTCGCTGTTGAGTAATTAACAGAGCGAAGTTAAGGCTGTTCGGTTATGCGATTAGTTCTGGAATAATATCCGCGCCAGCAGTACCCACCAATCGCTTTTCCAATCCACCATGGAGGAATGAAAGGTGATTCGGGTCCATGCCCATCAGGTGCAAAATCGTAGCATGAAGTTCTCGGACGTGGGTGGGGCGTTCAACGGCCTCGTTACCCAATTCGTCAGTCGAGCCGAGTGACATACCCCCTTTGATACCGCCGCCTGCTAACCACATGGTGAATCCGGCTGAGTTGTGATCGCGGCCAGTACCCTTTGCGTATTCCGCTGTCGGTTGGCGTCCGAATTCTCCTCCCCAGATTACAAGTGTTTCTTCAAGCAAGCCACGTCGTTTCAGGTCCTTGAGAAGTCCTGCAATGGGTTTGTCGGTCTGACCGGCGTGAAGGTTGTGGTTGTCCTCGAGGTCTCCATGCGCATCCCAGTTATGATCGTTATGTGCACCCCCTGAGTAAATTTGTATGAAGCGGACATCACGCTCAACCAGTCGCCTTGCCAGTAGGCATTTGGTTCCGAAGTCCTGTGTGAGCTCTTCGTCGATTCCGTAAAGGCGTTTCGTTTCTTCAGTTTCCTTCTCGAGTTCAACTGCCTCTGGAGCGGTTGTCTGCATCTTGTATGCAAGCTCATAACTCGCAATACGGGCTTCCAGGTTCGTGTTGTCGTAACGGCTTTCGAGATGCCCTTCGTTTAGGTGATTCAGGCTTTTGATGATTCGCTGTTGTTCGGTCATCGACATACCCTGAACGCTTTTTAGGTTGAGCAATGGACTACCGTGAGCCTTGAAAGTGGTACCTTGGTAGCTAGCAGGCATGTACCCACTCGACCAGTTCTTGGCTCCACTGATCGGGCCGCCTGATTCATCGAGCATGACCACGTAGCCGGGTAGGTCCTGATTGACCGTGCCGAGTCCGTAGTTGACCCAGGAGCCAAGCGAGGGGCTACCACTCAGAATAGCTCCAGAATTCATCATAAGCATAGCAGAACCATGAATCGGAGAATCGGCCTGCATAGATTTTACAAACGCGATATCGTCTACACAGGTAGCAACGTGAGGGAAAAGGCCGGATACCCACTGACCGGATTGGCCATGTTGTTTGAACTTCCACTTCGGGCCGACGACGCGGCCTTCGTTTTTCTTTCCACCGCGGCCGAAAGTTTTGATCTTTATAGTTTGGCCATCATATTTGAATAGCTCCGGTTTATAATCGAAGGTATCCACATGGCTGGGACCGCCATACATGAACAAGAAGATGACCCGTTTTGCCTTGGGTGCGAAGTGGGGTAGTTTGGTAGCGAGGGGGCCTTGCACGGTGGTCGCGCTTAAGGGATTAAAAAATCCTTCGTGTCCGAGCATCCCTGCCAACGCCAACGAGCTAAAACCTCCTCCGACCGTGGAAATAAATTCCCGGCGAGCCATCCTACGACAAAAGTTTTTTGATTCTTTCATAACTAATCGAGAAACATGAATTCATTTAGATTTAGCATCATGAGCGAGAAACGCTCGACTGCAGTCGCAGCATCGTGTCCAAAATCGTTCTGCATGGACGCTATCAAACTGAGTGATTCTTCCATCTCAGTCGGTTCTGGAAGACGGCCCAACACCATTTCAAATCCCGTGTTCACCACGGATTCCATCTCCTGCTCATCGGCTTCCTGTTTGATGCGTTGGGTCAGTAGTTCTGCATGCTTGGCGATAAATTCACTGTTCATCATCGTAAGCGCTTGAGCGGGCACAGTTGTATTGAAACGAACGGGGCAAGCGGTGTCGGTGTCAGCTGAATCGAATGTCGCCATCAGGGGATCCAGCAACGATCGGCGGGTAAAGGTGTAAAGACTGCGACGGTTTTGATGCTCGGGGCCTGCTTCTAGGTCCCAGCGTTGCTCTGCGCGGGAAGCGGTGTCCAAGACTTCCTGTGGCAGGGTGGGAAATACGCTCGGTCCTCCCACTTGGGGATTGAATCGGTCTGCCGTAACGAGCACGGAATCTCGAATTTCTTCGGCCGTCAGGCGGCGCATATTAAAACGCCAGAAATGATCGTTCTGCGGGTCCTTGGTCAACGCGTCTTCGTTCGGAGCCGAGGACATTTTGTAAGTAGCGGAATTCATGATGAGCCGGTGCAAGGGCTTCATTCGCCAGCCGTTGTCGACAAACTCCTTAGCTAGCCAGTCGAGTAACTCCGGGTGAGTGGGTTGGTCACCCAGTCCTCCAAATTCGTCGCTGGACCGGACGATGCCTCTTCCAAAGTGATGCTGCCAAATACGGTTTACGGCTACGCGTGCGGTGAGGGGATTGTTTTCATCAGCGATCCACTTGGCGAGGGTTAGTCGCCTGTCTTCTCCATCGGAAGTGGTAGGAAGGTTGTCGCCCAAAACGCTAGGTAACCCCGGTCTGACTTGTTCACCTGGTGAATGAGGGTTGCCGCGTATGAGTATGTGAGTTGGCTTTTCCTCGGATGAATTATAGGCGGCTGTTACGAGGGAGCCGGTTAGTTTTTCTTCGATGGGTTTTAGAGTTTTGTAAGCCTCTTTCTCTAATTCCTTATTCTTTTTGTAGGCGATTGCCCACGGGTTTGATGGGTCGATCTTTACGTTCGATCTGGAACCGACTTTTGCATTCAGTTTACTCCAACTGTCGGTGCTCACCCAAGGGATTTCCTCGGCGCCGTCGACCAGGTTGAGCTCAAGCGTCAGGTCGCGGTGTCTACTGGCTATCAATAGGAATTCATGATCGCCGGCTGCCAGAGCAATTTCGAAATCTTCTTTGATTTGATTGGCACCAACTTTGGAAAATACTAGTTCTCCTCCGAGATACATCCATGCTCCTCCATTTATATCGACTCTGAAGGTTCGGTTCGCTGCTTCTGCTTGTGAGAACTTACCTTTGAAAACATAGGCAGCCGGGACGATCTTCGTCGGCGTGATTCCTGTGATGTCGGATGCCAAATAGATCGGCCCGTCGACGAGTTCTCCCTCTACGAAATAATCGACTTCTCCTAGCTCCCCCTGGGTGTAGGTCCAGTCTTCCAGTGCAAATCCGAATTCAACGTCCTTGGGTCTAGTGGAACTGTTAGAGTCAGCAAAGTGCTGGCTTACCAGTGAGTTGACAGCTTGCCACATCTTTAAGCGAGGTTCTGCTACTTCTTGGATACCCTGAGTGAGTTGTGTATTTAACTCGTTTTCTTTTTCAGAATCAAAGATGGAAACTGTTGAAGTATCCTGATGGCGGATACGAAGTGGGATGTGAAGATTTCTGAAATAGGATAAAAACTGGTAGTATTCTTTATGAGAGAGGGGGTCGATCTTGTGGTCGTGGCAACGAGCGCAGGACATACTGGTTGCAAGCATTGATCGAGACACGGTATTGATGATGTCGTCGTAATAATCGAACATGAACTGTTCTTCGTCTGCGGGTTCATCATCATAAACGCCCAGGTGGAGAAATCCGCTTCCGATGGTGCTTTCAGTAGTCTTGTCGGGTCGAATGTCGCCCGCGATCTGGTCGATGATAAATTCGTCGTAGGGTTTGTCGTCGTTGACCGCATTGATCACGTAATCGCGGTATTTCCACATGTTACGTTTGTCGGTATCGCGTTCGTAGCCGCTCGACTCTGCCCAGCGAACCAGGTCTAGCCAGTGGCGCCCCCATTTTTCTCCGTAATGCGGCGAGTCAAGAAGTTGGTCGATCAGTTGACTCCATGCTTGAGGAGAATCGTTGTTCAGAAACGCATCCAACTGTTCCTGCGATGGGGGTAATCCGGTAAGGTCGTAGTAGGCGCGTCGGACAAGTGTCATTTTATCCGCCTCTGGATTCGGAGTCAGATCGTTGGTTTTCAGTCCATCCAGAATAAATGCGTCGAGTGGAGTGCTCGCCTGTGAGCCGGTGGGAGGTGTGACTTTAGTCAAAGTCTTATAAGCCCAACCGGTTGCAGTTTGGGCGCTCAACACTTGTGGTAAGAGCGCTGCCAGAAAGGTGCAGGAAACGAAGACCCAGATGGTTGGTCTGAGGTGTGATGGTTTCAGGGGAACCGACATAAGAAGATAAACTAAGGGAAAAAATGAGTTTTCGAAATAAGAGAATGGTAGGTTTTGCCAGTTTTTCCAGTAAAAGCGGCCATTTCCTGAGTAAATGTCATTCACTGGATGGCCAAGTTTCTTTAGTTTCGGCTTTTCGTGGGCCGCAAATCGGGTTGAACTGACGTATCTTAATTTCGTGAAAGAACCTATCCAATCATCCTCTCCCCGAAAAAGCCCCGAAGAACTGCGTAGCCATCGTTGGTATGGGGTAAACGACCTGCGTTCATTCGGACACCGGTCCCGTTCCGCCCAGATGGGGTATAGCCGCGAAGATTATGCAGGCAAACCTGTCATCGCGATACTCAACACCTGGAATGACATCAATCCGTGCCATACGCATTTCAAGAACCGTGCTGAGGAGGTAAAGCGTGGTATTTGGCAAGCCGGTGGGTTTCCCGTCGAGCTTCCGGCCATATCGCTTTCGGAGAATTTCATGAAGCCGACCACGATGATGTATCGCAATCTGTTGGCGATGGAGGCTGAGGAGCAGATTCGCGCTCATCCGGCTGACGGCGTGGTGCTCATGGGTGGGTGTGATAAAACGACCCCGGCGCTGCTCATGGGGGCGGCCAGTATGAATTTACCAGCGATCTACTTTCCTGCGGGCGCCATGTTGCGCGGAGATTACTGCGGGAAAATACTGGGAAGCGGCACCGATATTTGGAAATACTGGGCGGATTTGCGGGCCGGAAAAATTAATGAGTGCGAATGGCGTGGAATCGAGTCGGGTATCGCTCGCTCAGCCGGAACCTGTATGACTATGGGAACGGCAGCCACGATGATGAGTGCTGTGGATGCATTGGGAATGACGTTGCCAGGTGCCTCGTCCATTCCGGCTGTCGATAGTCGTCACTCTCAAATGGCCACGAATGTGGGCCGCCGTATCGTCGATATGGTCTGGGAGGATTTGAAGCCATCCGATATTTTAACTAAGGAAGCGTTTGATAACGCCATTACGACCGTTCTCACCCTGAGTGGATCGACCAACGCAGTCATTCATTTGATTGCCATGGCTCGTCGGGCCGGAGTCGAATTAACGATGGAACGGTTTGATGAGCTTTCGACCACGGTTCCGGTGATTGCGAATATGCGCCCAGCGGGAGATTTCCTGATGGAAGACTTTTTTTACGCGGGTGGATTGAACGCGATGCTCGAGCAAATCCGCTCACTGCTTCATACTGACTGTATAACGGTGAATGGAAAGTCACTTGGTGAGAATATTGCAGGCGCAAAAGTTCACAACTCAGAGGTTATACATAGCTTGGACGATCCTTGTGCACCTGCTGGAAGTTTGGTCATTCTCCGCGGAAATCTGGCACCCAAGGGTGCGGTTATGAAACCGGTGGCAGCTGAAGCACATCTTCATAAACATACCGGTAAGGCGATCGTCTTCGATTCTTACGATGAAATGCAGGCGAAGATCGATGACCCGGATTTGGACGTCGATGCGGATTCCGTAATCGTATTGCGCAACGCGGGTCCGGTTGGCGCAGGCATGCCTGAGTGGGGACAGTTACCGATCCCGCAAAAACTGCTTCAGCAAGGGGTGCGTGACATGCTTCGTATTTCTGATGCCAGGATGAGTGGAACGAGTTACGGAGCCTGTGTGCTTCACGTTGCTCCGGAGTCGTTTGTCGGTGGGCCTCTGGCACTGCTAAGAACCGGTGACTTGATCAAACTTGATGTGAAAGCGCGGTCTCTGGATATGCTCGTAAGCGAAGACGACCTGGATGCTCGACGTGCTGAATATCAGGCTCCAGAGCCAAAATTTGCACGCGGTTACGGTCGCATGTACTCGGAGCATATTCAGCAAGCCGATCAGGGTTGCGATTTTGACTTTCTTTCCGGAAATGCACCCATTCCCGATCCAGAGATTCACTAGATAGATTTATGACTCAGTCTTATAATCCGTTACCCAATAACTTCCGCCAGGATTTGATCGCGGGCAAGCCGCTGATCGGATGCTGGTGTGGCATGACAAGCACCATCAGTGCGGAAATACTCGGGCAGGCTGGGTTCGATTGGCTTTTGATTGATGGCGAACATGCACCGAATGATATAACCAGTTTTGTCGCCCAATTGATGGCGCTAAAGGATAGTCCCAGTGCGCCGATTGTGCGCCCTCAATGGGCGGAGCCAGTTATTGTGAAACGCCTTCTCGATAGCGGCTTTTTTAATCTTCTGTTTCCCTTTATCGAAACGGTGGAGGAGGCTCAAGCAGCGGTAGCTTCCACTCGCTACCCACCAGCTGGAATTCGTGGCGTGTCCATGGCACAGCGCGGGAACAAATACGGATACGTTCAGGATTATCATGCGACCGTGAATGATAACATTACCGTACTAGTTCAGATTGAGAGTCAGAAGGGCTTGGATAACGTGGAGTCGATTGCGAAGGTGGACGGTGTGGATGGATTGTTCATCGGCCCATCCGATCTATCGGTAGCCCTTGGTCATTTTAACGATTTGATGCATCCTGAGGTTCAGTCCGCTATGGAGCGCATCGTTGAGGCGGGTAGAGCGGCAAATACGCCTGTGGGAATACTCGCTCCTGTCGAAGCGCATGCCCGCAAGTATTTGGAGATGGGGATGACGTTTGTTTCTGTCGGGACAGATCTCGGGCTTTTCAAGAATGCGACGTCGGAGCTCCGCAAGAAGTTCAAAGACTAGGGCGATCAAATTATTCGCTTAGCAATAATTTCTAGCAGGGGGTAACACCTTTTTTAAGGATGATGTTTCCATACTTCGCAGTTTCGCCGGTCATAATGACTGCGTAAGCTGAGCGAGCTCTTTCGTAGAAAGCAAAACGTTCAACCCGTTCAGCTGCCTTGGTATCCGGCCAGGAACTACGAATGGTCTGAAGGTAACCGGCTTCGACAGTTGGGTCCAGTTCGTCGCCAGGCACGGCGGCCATCATGGCGATTGGATTGTCCACGTATTGGTCGAGTATGAAGAGGGGCATGATACCTTCGAGCAGGGTGGAAATCTTGAGCCCGTCGGCTCGCAGAACATTGTTGTTAAAAGTTTCGCCGGGAAAATGAGCGTCCGCTAAAACGATTTCATCGCCGTGTCCCATTCGGTAAAGCGCGTTGAGTAAGTCGGGGCTAAGAACTGGGGAAATTCCGATGAGCATGATCTGATGAGGTTGAGTAGGGTGTTATGGGAGAGAAATAGATTAAGCGTTCAGTTCTTCATCGAAGCACACAGCGACTTTTCCGCATTTTCCAGACGCCATCAAGGCATAAGCGCCTCCTGCGTCATTGAGCGAGAAGCGATGGGTTACGAGGTCAGCAGGGTGGATATTCCAGCGAACCAAGCGCTCGACGAGTTCCTCCATTTTCCAGGTCGATGTGACCCACGAACCGTAGATGGTCTTTTGGTCATGAATCATGTCGGGCGATGGGTTGAGTGCCATGGAGCCACCTTCCCCGATTAAAACAATTTTACCCCACCTTCGAGTCGCTTGGACGACGGTCGCTCGTGCTTTGTCATTGGCTGAGCAATCAACGGCTTTTTCAACGCCATGTCCACCGGTGAGTTTCTTTACGTCGTCTACGTTGTTGGGGCCCGCATTCAGTACGTGATCACACAGCCCGAGTTCTATGGCTAGATCCATGCGTTCTTGAATGACATCAATTCCGATAATCTTCTTAGCCCCGAGACACCGACTGAGCATGGCTGTGGCTAGGCCTACCGGACCCAGTCCTGTCACCAGGACCGCATCGTTTCCGCTAATGCCAATCTTTTCCAAACCTTCGTAAACCGTTCCGAAACCGCAGGCAACCTGAGCGCCGTCGACGTAACTGAGCTCGTCGGGTAGGGCGATAAGATCTTTTTCCTCGGCAATCATGTAAGGGGCCATTCCACCGTCTCGCTGCCAACCGTAGGCGCGGCGGTAGGTTTCGTTGGTACAGGAAATCATATAGCCGCGACGGCAGTCATTACAAACACCGCATCCAGAAATATGATACACGATCACTCGATCACCTTCTTTAAACTGACGGCAACCCGGCCCGATCTTACTGATCTGGCCGCAGGGTTCGTGCCCAGCGATCACTCCTTGATAGCCTTCGGGTCCCTTGCCTAAATGCTCATGATAAATACAGCGGATATCAGATCCGCAAATGGTGGACGCCTTCGTCTTGATGAGGACCTCGCCGTGCCCGGGGTCGGGTATTTTGAATTCTTGGAGTTGTGTGGTGCTGTCTCCGGGAAGAGTGGCACCCTGCATGATATCGGAAAGGGAGGTCATGATTTTAAGGTGGGGCTTATAAAAGGTAGGTGGTTTTGCAAATTAACTAGGAATAGTGCCATCTTCGTCCCAAAGGTCTTCCCAGGATTGGTCGTCTTTCCAGAGAAACACTTGGCCTTTTATGAGGCGGCATTTTTTATCGATACCGCTGATGGTGGACATCTCCTCTGGTGTCAGTGGAGGGCTTAGTATTGATTGAATATTACTAAGCATATTTCGTGGATTCGTCGAAAACGGAATCGGGATCTGGCCCCGCTGTTCCGCCCACTTTATACAGAGAGTCGCTGGGTGAATTCCATGTTCCGCTGCAATCTCCTGGATGACCGGGTCTT
>CALGUT010000552.1 GCA_937920335.1 uncultured Opitutales bacterium | reverse complement strand
CTCCCAAATACCCCATGCCGGATTGAATACCACCTATGTATTCCGATAAAATTTTGTCGAGCGGCCCGGACATTTCTTTGAGCGCCTCGATTCCTTCAGCAGCAACTTTCCGTCCCACCTGTTTGGTTTCGTGACCATAGCGTGCGGCGGAGCCCGCTTTCATTGCTGCATGGCTACCCATGCCCCTATACTGTTTGTAGAGTTGTCCGTTGATCTCGATCACTTCGCCGGGGCTTTCTCGGCAGCCTGCCAGTAAACTTCCCAACATGACGGCGTCAGCCATCGTGAGCGCTTTTACCATATCTCCAGACTTGGTGATTCCGCCATCCGCGATGATACTGACTCCCAGTTTCTTCGCCTCGCGACTACATACATGAATCGCGGTCAGCTGAGGTATCCCGACACCTGCAACGATGCGCGTTGTGCATATAGAACCGGGGCCTTGCCCTACTTTAACGGTATTCGCCCCGCAACCAGCGAGGAATTCGACCCCTGCAGCGCTGGTCACATTACCAGCAATGATTGTCAGACCAGGAAATGATCCTCGTAACAATTTAACTACCTGCCCCATGCCGAGGGTGTGAGCATGTGCCGAGGATACTGCGACTGCATCAACGTTCTCGTCCACGAGATTTTGGATATGCTCGAGAGTCGTATCGAGGTCTATCGTTCCATCGGGATTACGGATAGCCGAAACAGCAGCGCCGACTCGCAGGCGGAAATTGGAATCCCGGCTGGGTTTCAAAAGCGAATTTTTTTCCGCCGTGATTTGTTCGATATCACTCAGTGTAAACAGACCTTTCAGGTGATCCTCATCGTCGATCACGAGGATCTTGTGGATGCCCACATTTTCATCGAAAAACTTGTCTGCAGCCGAGATCGGATCTCCTTTGAGGTTCTTCTCGTTGAGGGTGAATAAACGCTCCCGCGGAGTCATGGCCCGGATCACGTCGGTATTGATGTAGCGTTGCCGAACCACCGAGCCCGAGAGAAGCCCCATGAGTTTCCCTGAATCATCAACGACTGGAAACGTGCGGAAGTTATAGTTTTTACGTTCTATCAGCTCGAGAACGTCACCTATTTTAAAATTGGGGCTGATGGTGACGGGTTCCTGAATCAAGCCGTGTATGTGATGTTTTACCCGTGCGACCTCTTTTACCTGCTGCTTGTTGGGCATATTGTAGTGAATCATTCCCATTCCTCCATTGAGCGACATCGCAACCGCCATCTCAGATTCAGTGACGGTATCCATATCGGCCGAGAGAATGGGGATCTGCAGCGTAAGGCTTTCGGAGAGCTTGGTCTCCAGATTCGCCTGGCGGGGAAGTATTTCGGAGTAGCGAGTCGCCAGGGAAATGTCGTCGTAGGTCAGACCGGTGGGCGCGTTCTGCTGGAAAAATTGTTCGGCCGGGAGGTAGTATTCCCCGTCCAAGGGATGTTTCATGTTTTCCATGGTCGTTTTTCGTAGCTTAAATTCCTGGTGTCAAATTATTCTTGTTTCTGTACTTTGACTCCTGATTTTTCTGCATGACTCTGCGTTTCAACTACCTGCCGTATCGGCGAAAGTTTAAGAATCCCTTGGCGACTGCCCATGGGAGCTGGGAGTTTCGTGAAGGTATTGTGGTTCGGTTGGAAGATCAAGATGGCCAAATCGGGTTTGGCGAAATCGCGCCCGTTCCCTGGTTTGGTTCCGAGACCTTTGACGAAGCACATGGCTGGTGCAGAGAACAGGGCGCTGAGCTTACTCATACGAAATGTCCGGTTAATCTGCCTTGTTGTGACTTTGCGCTCACAAGTGCGCTCCACCAGCTTCGCGGAGTGGGTGTTCAAAAGACCTTTGCGGTTGCGGCTCTGCTAAGACCGCTGGATCGGATCCAAGATTACCAAAGCCGAGGTTACGGGTCCTTTAAGGCCAAGGTGGGTGTTAACGGTTTTACCGCCGAAGTGGAGCGTCTCGAAGGCTGGCTGGCTGAGTTGCATCCGGGACAGAGGCTTCGTTTGGATGCCAATGGAGGGTTTTCAGAAACCGATTTTTCTGAGTGGCTGGAGTATCTGGAGGGTAAATCTATCGAGTTTCTCGAACAGCCCTTGGCGCCGGGGTTAGAGAATCGGATGCTCGAAATGGCAGAGCCTTTTTCAACCCCCATTGCTTTAGATGAATCCATTGCAGGAAAACCCTCGTTGTCGAAGTGGACGTCCTGGCCAGGTCCACTCGTGGTTAAACCGAGTTTACTCGGTTCGCTCAACGGCGATCCGTTGCCAAGGTCCATGGTTGGGTCCTCGGTGTTTGAAACCTCATTTGGCTATGAAGCAGCGCTACAATTTATGGCTCGTCACCAGAATTCGGATACTGCCTTAGGATTTGGGACGCTTGGTTATTTTGAACAGGATGGCTGGTCGATTCACGAAGAAGGGGCAGAACTCCAGGCAGGCCGCGTTACCGTCGATCAGCTTCAGGCGCTGTGGGAGGAACGATCATGAGGCCGTTTCCAAGGACCGTTGAGTCGTTAGTGGAAACACCATTCTTAACGGAACCTGACTGGTCACGGTTTGTGGAATGCTTATCGGAATGTATAGAAGAGATCGCTGAGGGAGCTTCGGTGCTGGTCACATCCATCGATCCGGTTGAGTCTCTTGCGGTAACATTCGCAACGATTGTAAAAAATGGGCGGGTCTTTCTTGCGAACCCTCTATGGCAGGGGTCAGAATGGATGGCCGTGAGTGAAGCGGCCACGTTTGATCGGGTTTATGGTGTGTGTGAGGTTCGGGCGGAAGGTGCGGATTCAGGTTATGTTGGGCCGCCATTGATCATGATTCCATCTGGAGGAACGTCTGGGAACATTCGATTTTGTGTTCATACTGTGGATACGCTTTCAGCGGCAGTGGAAAGTCTCTGGGCGTATCACAATGGCCGTTCGTTGAGCAGCATCTCGGTGTTAGGTGTATTTCATGTCAGTGGGTTGATGCCAGTAGTGCGGGCTTGTTTGACCGGTGGCTGTGTTCACTTGGCGAAATGGAAAGAGCTGTTGGCTGGTAGCTATCCATCGATTCCTCATGGCCATTCATCCATTTCTTTGGTACCTACCCAGGTGTCCGAGCTTGTCCAATCCGATGCAGGCCTTCAGTTCTTACATGGATTGGATGCGATCTATGTGGGAGGGGCTGCCGCGACCCCGGCGTTGGTGAACGCTATCCGTACTGAAAAGCTACCAGTTTTGTTTGTCTATGGTATGACCGAAACCGCTGCGATGGTGGTTGTCGGTACCCGTGCTGATACCGATTCTCTGGGGGCGGTATGGGGCAAACCGCTTCCGGGAGTGAGTATCGAGATTTCTGGTGATCAGGAGATAACGATACGTACGAAATCATTGTATAACGGTTATTTTCCTTCAGTACACAACACGGTTGAGCATGCGACCGGGGACATCGGGCAGTGGACGTTCGATGGTCAACTGCAGGTGTTGGGGCGCAGAGACTTCCTGATTAATTCTGGAGGGGAGAAAGTGAACCCTTTGGAGGTAGAGCAGCTTATCGCCGACTATTTGCCAGGGGAAGGAGTAGCAGTGAGCTCCAGACCGAGTGAGACTTGGGGAGAGGCGGTGGTGGTGGTCGTTGAGGAGGAGTTGAGTAGCGATCACAAAGACCGCCTACTGAGTTTCCTGGGTGGACGGCTCGCGCCTTACAAAATACCCAAGGCCATTCTTACGGGAATTCCAATTCCCCGCTCCTCAGTCGGTAAAATTAATCGGGCCCAACTTAAGGATATGATTCGGGAAAAGTTTGCCTGATGGCTGGCTAGAATTTCCGTGCGTTTTCTTAAATGCTCATGACATAGTGGCGCCATGGATAAGGGAGCTATTTCCGATATTTTAGGCGAGATCGCCACGCTACTTGAACTGAGGGGTGATAACCCATTTAAAATACGGGCCTATCAGTCTGGGCAACGTGCGTTGGATACCTTGGATGAAGATCTGGGAACGCTTATAGATGAGAAACGACTCGGTGACGTTAAAGGAATCGGGAAGGCTTTGACCGACAAAATCATTACGCTCCATGCGGATGAACCGCTTCCTTTTTTCGACGAGCTGAAAGCCTCGATCGTACCAGGACTGATTGAAATGTTGGAGATTCCCGGACTGGGTGCCAAGAAGATCAAGAAGCTCCATGACGCGTTGAAAATCGCTACGATTGACGATCTGACTCGTGTTTGTGAGTCGGGGGAAGTGGCGGAGCTGGCTGGCTTCGGTGCCAAGTCGGTGGAGAAGATTCTGTCCGGGATCAAGAATCGGGAAGCGTATTCCAAACGACATCTTTGGTGGGCGGCGAATGAGACTGCCCAGCCGATTTTAGAAGGTCTGCGTTCCCTTCCTCAAGTCGAGCGGGCGGAAGCAGCGGGAAGCCTTCGAAGAAAGATGGAAACGGTGGGTGACCTCGATTTCATAGCAGCGTCCAACGACCCGGAACCGATCATGGATTGGTTTGTAGGACTACCGGATGTGCAGGAGGTAACCGGGCATGGAAAGACCAAGTCGAGTTTGCGTTTCGAGAGTGGAATGCAGGCGGACCTGAGGGTCGTTCCGCCGGAGCAGTTCGTATTTGCACTCCACCACTTCACGGGCTCCAAGGACCATAATGTGGCCATGCGCAGTCGAGCGCTGTCATTGGGTTACAGTTTGAGCGAGTGGGGTTTGCGAAAGGACGACCGGGAGGAAATGGCGGTCGATTCCATCGATGACGAAGAACAACTGTTTAAACTTTTGAACTTACATTTTGTGACTCCGGAGCTTCGGGAAGGCCTCGGCGAAATCGAAGCGGCTGAAGCGGGGGAGCTACCCGAGCTTGTCGAAGTCGACCAACTGAAAGGAGTCTTCCACAATCATACCCATGCGTCTGATGGTGAGAATTCCATCGAGGAAATGACCCAGGCGGCCCAAGACCTGGGTTGGGATTACATCGGGTTGGCTGACCACTCTAAAGCGAGCTTTCAAGCGAATGGATTGGATGAAGCACGCGTGGAAGAGCAGATCAAAAAAATAGCGGCAGTGAATACCTCCGGAAAGTTCGACTGCCATGTCTTTAGCGGAATCGAATGCGATATCTTGAAAGATGGATCTTTGGACCTGGCAGATGAAACCCTCGAGAAACTCGATTATGTTGTGGTATCGGTGCATTCGAGTTTCACGTTGAGCGAAGAGGAAATGACAGCGCGGATCATTCGGGCAATCGAGCATCCGTGCACCACGATGTTGGGTCATCTCACGGGTCGTTTGCTGTTAAAGCGAGAGCCCTACAAAGTGAATTTTGAGAAGGTGATCGATGCAGCGATTGCCAATAACGTGATCATCGAAATGAACGCGCACCCGTGGCGGCTGGACATGGATTGGCGTCATTGGCGAAAAGCGGCAGGCAAAGGTCTCCTAACGAGTGTGAACCCAGATGCCCACAGTGTGTCGGGCTACAAATACGTGGCAGCTGGCATCAATGCCTGCCGGAAGGGCTGGCTCACGGCTGATTCCGTGTTCAATACGTGGTCAATCGAAAAGGTCAGGGCCTACCTCGAAAAGAGCTGATCGAACCTAGAACAAATCTCTCGCATCGTGAAGGAGCGAGTAGAGGAGAATCATATTATCGGGGATGACCAAGGTCCCGTTTTGATGCGGGTACTTTTGCAGCAGCCGCTCTTTTTTGTGGGCTTCCAGTTCATCCAGATGAATAAGCCGCATGCTCCAGTCGAAAAAGTAGGGGGTATTGATCTGTTCGTAAGTGATGAGTTCAATATCGGAGTGTCTCTCATCCTTGGCGATTTTTAGATACAGCTGGTTTACGTAGCGAACCGGACCTTCCAGCACTTGCAGGAACTGGTCTCCAGACATGAGGAGTACTCCTACAATCCCATCTTTCTTATTATTTTTTTCCGCGATGCTGGAGATTTCTTCAAGGGTCTTTTTTCCGAGAGCAGATGGATGGGCACGGCTTCGGTAGATGAGTCTGCAACGTTTCATAACGGGTAGGCGGTTCTTTTCGGACTGGGGATGAAGTGTTTGTGAAAGGGTTTACGGGCTTTTGTTCAATATAAGAAGTCCAGAACCTATTCAAAAATGTAGCAAGATCAAGGCCAGTCGCAAATTGAATCCAGGTAGTCTGCCGATCCGTCTCTCAACCACCCATCTAGCTGGGCTTGCGCTTTGAGTTGTTGCCCCCGGTTTCTAGGGACTACGATAAATCCGCTTTCCGCACCTTGAAAGGCAGTCATATCGCCCCAGAGTTTTTCGAACTGCGATACGGGAAAGATATCTTCCTGTGCATGTCCCCACCGTTTCTTCACTTCCTTGATGGTGATATAGGTCGGCATCCGGTTAGCGACGAAGCGGATTTTTTCTGCGACCAGGGCTTCATTATCCAGATCCGTTTTTTCCAGTTCGAAAAGCTCCAATAGCCGGTCGATAGAAATCCAGGTCGTCATACTATTGTAGTATGACAATTTGTATTCCTCCTCTTCACTGGGCAGACATAGGCCTTCGACGAGCCTTGGACTGCCGTTAATCCGAGCCAATCCGCCGCCACGGTCTTCGTACCGTCGGGTAATCACTTCGAACGAAAAGTCCTTTCCGGACTGAATGTGTATACCGAGAAATGAGGGGTCGATGTTTGCTCCGAGCGTATCAATATTGTGGAGCATTAGATATTTAAGCTGAGGGCGTTCCTGGAGCATGGCATGCAAGGTGCCATTGCGGAGCAGGGTAGGGACTTCATACCAATGCCCGACCGGGTGAAGACACTGTAGCGGCAAATTATCACGGTAGTCGCTTCCTTCACCGGTGTTGCGTGCCCAGCTGGCAAGTGCGTCACGGACGCTTTCTTTCATCTTTTGGGCGCGTTCATCGAGCACCTGTTCGGTGACTTCCTCCCAAGCAAATCGGAGGTCCCGCTCAGTGGGAATCATGCGAAGTCCGATGTATTTCCCTTTGGATACGTAGACGCTGCCTTCGTAACCATAGTTGTCCACGCGATCCAAATAATCCTGGATAGGTGCATGGGTCAGATAGCTACTCGTGATCACATGGAGAGGATAGGTGCCGTGCGTTTTTCCGACCTTTCGGCTCTTCGCCAAATGAGTTTCTATAAATGAACGGTGGCGGCCTCCCAGCTTGCAGAAAGGATGAAGCCCTTTGACAACGCCGGCACCTTCAGTCCAGCGACTTCCCACTCCCGCAGCGAGTGAGACGACAGCCACTTCACCGTTTTTGATCGCCTGCTCACCGGTGTAGCGAGTGGCTCCATCCACCGGGATACGCCCATCGTAGACGTCTTCATGTTCGACGTCCTCTATGGTGGCTGTTGGCGGAAATCGGTTTTGGGATAGCCCAATGCGACCGGACTGTAATTGCTGCCGGATCGTTTCGTGTTGAATGGTATCGAATCCGTTTTCTTCCAATAGCTGGTCGAGGTTACCACTGATCTCGGTCTTGGACTCGGTATCGGGAAGAAGCTGTTTGAAGAATCCGGGAATCTCCTTCTGGAACTGGGCATTGCTATCGCAATTGCGGGTAAACTGTTGGAGCTCTGCCAGCCGATCAGATGACAGATCCTTGATGTCTTCCTTTACCAAATTTGGAATGACCTGTTTGTAATAAACGGGTGGGAGCAATGCCTCTTCGCCCTTTAGGAATTCGCCGAACGTGCCGTTGGGGTTAATCCGGAATTCATACACGACAGGATCCATCGCAAAGGGTAGGGATTTCTCCAGGTCCTTTTTAGTGGACTGCATGATTGCGTGAATCTCTGGCAAAGCCTCCTGCTTGATGGAGGGATCTACGAAGAATCCCATGCCGCCGCCGGACATACCACCCAACATGACGAACCCCCAAAATTTGTCTCCGAATTTATCCTCGATCTTTTCGATGAGCTGCTCGGTGTAGAACGTCGTTGCCCAGGGAATAATCGTTTGAATAGGCTCGAAAAAGTTCTGGGTCGTGAGTTTGGCGAGCTGCTTGATATCGCCGGATTTTAAACAATCGACGATCTGGTCGAATAACTCGATCGCGAGCGCCCGACCCTCCCATTCGTCATTGGAGCGCAATAGGTATTTTTCCGTGACCATTTCCAATATGGGTCCGACATTTTGCGCCATCCCACCATGAACCAGGATCAAACTGTCCTGAAGTTTCTGGATCGTGTCGTCAGTGATCTGGTCATTTAGAAGGTGGTGGCGGGGGAGTAGGCATCCTCGGCTGATTTGATGCTCGGGATCACTCTCTGTGGCCAGCTCACCGAAAATGGTCTTAATACCCGGCCAAACTCCGCCGGAGTCCTGCCAACCGCCGCCTGATCCGCCCAGCCATTCGCCGAGAATGGCGCGCGCCGCGACGATGCGTCGGTCTTGTTCTTCCAGAGCGCCATCGAGCGACTGGGTTTGCCCGGTGGCACGCATGCACGCCGATATCAGGCAGGCAAGTAGGTTGGTCGACACTGCGAGCCTCGAACCTTTGGGAATATCCCGAACGTGACTGACCAGCTCGAATCCTTTACCCGGTCCGAGCAATGCTTCCAACACGCTCTCCAAAGACTGACCCGAGCCTTCGATACCGGGAGGCACCATGCCAGCTGCGATGATCGCCGCTTTCACGAGCCCCAGGTAGTCCATTCCGAAATTAAATAGCTCTTCGAGCGAGGTCACATCGGTGCCGGTCTTTAGGTCGAGACTTATTAATCGAATCACCGGCTTGTCGATGACCCGGAAATAACACTCTACCGGTGGGAGGGGCGTTTCGTCGCGACCCCACACTGCGAGGTTGACCGAGACGTTCAGGACACGAGCCGCTTCCGGCAGGTCCATCCCGAGAAAGAAAATATCGCTCCAACCGCTATGGGTAAGATCCATGCGCACGGGAGTTGTTTCATGGATGATGGGGTAGGGTTCCGATTCGTCGGTGCGGGTGAGCAGCTCTTTGCGAACGCGCAATGGGTGGCTACTGGAGTGGCCCATGCGGAACATCCATTGGTTCCCTTTGACGGATCGGACACTGCGGCGCACTTGATTGGCCAGATATTGCAGAGCGAGGTGGTAATAGGCGTAGGCGAGGGCACTGGAAAGGGTATCGTTCCAGCCCACCTCTTTTTGTTCCTCGAGGAAAAGATCGATCCCTTCTTCGAAACGCCGATTCAGGATCAAGTCGTTGGCAGCGAAGGATAGGAGGCCCGCTTCAGTGGGACTGTAATGCTTTGGTAAATGGAATCGGTGAAGCGCGTAGAGAAAGAAAAGCGCTCGCACCTTTTCGTAAAGGCTTTCCTGAGTTCGGCGAAATTCGTCCAGTTTGTCGCACTCGGCGATCAATTCATCGAACGACAGGTCTTGAATGGCTTCATCGAGAGGGGTGTCTCGCACCGTCTTGTCGTGCGAGGTGATAATGGTGATGAGTTGGCTCATATTAGAGGATCCGTCCAGCGTAGGTCCGGTGAATGGTTTCAGATCAGCGAGGTTTGGATTCCGCCAGAAGCCCGACTAATTGGGTGAGCACTTCTTCACGGTTTCTGCCATCAAGGGCCAAGGCCATCTGAGCGGTTAACATGCCATAACGATCTTCGAGGTCGTAACGCCTCCCTTGAATGACACTGGCCAGATACTGCTCCTGCTTGGCAAGCACTTCCAATGCATCTGAAAGCGAGGGCCTTGCGTCCTTGTCTTCCAGAAGCGTTTCCAGGATATCGAAGATCCTGGGTGTCAAAATGTGCATGCCGAAGAAGCATAGGTAGTGGCCTGTGCGGAGGCCGGGAACCATGATTTCCTGTTCCGCCTGGGTGGGGGTGGGTTTCTCCAATATCTTGTCGATGGCATACAAGTTTTTACCTTCCGAAGAAAGGCTACCGCCAACCGCACCAAAATCTGTCAGTTTGCCTTCGTGAGTGGCTTGAACAGCCGATACCGACGAATTGAGCGCTTCAGCGGTTTTTACCAACTGGGTTGCACAGCTATCATCGGAATCGCTGACATAGAGGTGGTCACTGACCATTAACAAGAAGGGTTCCCCTTCTACAAACTGCTTGGCGCAGTGAATGGCATGCCCGTACCCGTTGGGTGATTCCTGCTCGATAAAAGTCAACTTGGCGTTGCTGACGTCCACGCTTTCCTGGAAGAGAGGCTTATCTCCTGGCGCAATTACGATTCCGATGTCCTGGATGCCGGTCGACGTGATTTCCTCGATGAGTAAGTTGAGCGCGGAGCGGGGGTAGCCTTCGCGATCGACGAGGGTCTGGAGTGGTAAGTGACGTTGATTTCTCCCCGCCGCAGTAATGACTGCTTTTTGGATCTTCATAGCTCAGAAATTTGAAAGGTCACACTTGGGGAGGCAATATCTGTTTCTTTCATTTCATTTCAAAATGAAAAGATTAACAGACCCTTTACGAGGGTGGGATCTGGGAATGGGAGTCGACCACCTATAAGACTAACTGACTGACCCATTCTTTTTCAGCGAGGTACCAATCGACCAGGCGCTGTGTGCCTTCCTCGAAGCTCACTTGGGGTTCCCAGTCAAGGAGTCGCTTGGCCTTGGAGATTTCGGCCCAGGTGTGCATCATGTCGGCCTTAATAAACGGTTGTTCATCGATGACCGCTTTCTTCCCCAACCTGGATTCAAAGGTCTCGATCATTTTAGAGATCGAGATGGGATTATTTCCGCCACCGAGGTTTATGATTTCGTATCCAACCGGTCGCAGGGCGGCGATGGTTCCCCGGGCGATGTCATCCACGTAGGTAAAGTCCCGGCTCTGAGAACCGTCTCCGAATAAGGTGATGGGCGTGCCCTCATCGATCCACCGGACAAATCTGAGCGGCGCCATATCGGGGCGTCCCGCAGGTCCGTAGACGGTGAAGAACCGCACGGCGGAAATATCAAAGTCATAAAGGTGATGGTAGGTGTAGGCCATGACCTCGGCGAATTTCTTGCTGGCTGCGTAGGGTGAGATGGGCTCGTTGACCGGCAAAGATTCCAGAAACGGCATTTTCTGACCGGCGTAGAGGGACGAGGTGGATGCCAGGACCAGTTTTTGGATACCGTGTGAGCGCATGGCTTCGAGAATATTCAGGGTTCCAACCGCGTTCGTCTCTACGTAGGCGTGTGGATTTTCCATGCTGTATCGCACCCCGGCGCGGCCACCCAAGTTGATAACTGCCTCCAGTGGGTGGGCGGCAAACAAGGCATTCAGCTCATCTCTGTTGTCGAGATCGACGCGCTCAAACTGAAATCCCTCCAAGTGGGTGAGTTGTTTGAGGCGCCAGTTTTTGAGCGCGACATCATAGTAGTCATTCAGGTTATCGATACCAACAACCTGGTGACCTTGATCGATCAACAACTCAGCGGTTTTCCATCCAATGAAACCGGCGCAGCCCGTCAGGAGCACATTCATGGTTCGAGACGTTGAAAGTAACTCCCTGAAGATGCAACTACGGAAGGAGTCGTCTGGGAAAAATTGATTCCCGGGATTGTTTAGCTGCGACTGTGAAATTATTCCGTCTTGCCAGTACGGAGTGGCTGAATACACCTATTTTCCATGTCTGACCGTAAAGGTATTATCTTGGCAGGGGGCAGTGGCACCCGGCTCTATCCCCTCACTCTGGCTGTTAGTAAACAGCTGATGCCCGTCTATGATAAACCGATGATTTATTATCCATTATCGGTACTGATGTTCGCAGGTATCCGGGAGATTTTGATTATATCTACGCCTCACGACCTTCCGAATTTTCGAAAACTATTGGGAGATGGGGCCCAGTGGGGGTTATCGTTTGAATACGCAGAGCAGCCGTCGCCTGATGGACTGGCCCAGGCGTTCCATATCGGCGAGAAATTTCTCGACGGTGCTCCAGCGGCCCTGGTGCTTGGGGACAATTTATTCTACGGACACGAGTTTCCGCATACCATGCAACGGGTAGCGGCGCGGGTCGAAGCGGCTACGGTGTTTGGTTACCATGTCGCTAACCCCGGTGAATATGGAGTCGTTGAATTTGATGGGGCCGGTAAAGCGGTCTCATTGGAGGAAAAACCGAAACATCCCAAATCATCGTATGCCGTGCCGGGTATCTATTTTTATCCGGCCGATGTGTGCGACGTAGCGCGAGACCTTAAGCCCTCCGCGCGCGGCGAGCTGGAGATCACGGACTTGAATCGTATTTATCTGGAAAGCGATCGCCTGTTTGTCGAGCGCCTCGGCCGTGGTACTGCCTGGTTGGATACAGGCACCATGGAGTCGCTCCTGGACGCCGGGAACTTCGTCTCGATCATCGAGAAACGGCAAGGCACCAAAATCGCCTGCCCTGAGGAGATTGCTTTTGAAAAGGGTTGGATAAGTACATCAGAACTTGCCGACGTTATTAAGAACTTGGGTAAGTCCAGCTACGGGAAATACCTTAAAACCCTTTTGAAGCAATCGACGTAGGTTCCGAGCATAGCGACATGACCGGCTCTGAAAGAGACCGGACCAATTGCTTTTGAAAAGGGTTGGATTGATGATGCAAAGCTTGAGCAAATCATTGGCAAGTTAGGCAAATCTTCTTACGGAGAGTATCTTAGAACCCGATTGAAATGATCATTGTGGATCTGCGCGATACTTGCTCATTTATAATCCTTCCGCTGGTAGGGCTTTCGTTTCAAAGGAATACAGGCGCTGCCTCCTGAGACTGTGGAAATGGTGACAATCGTTAGCGAATATTTAGGATCGATGAAGGGAGGATGGATTTATGGACAGGATGCCTGAGGCACACACGCCAAACCTGTGGGGAATCACTTGCTACTTCAATCCAGTTGGGTATCAGCGTCGGTTGAACAATTACCATTTATTTAGGAAGCGCTTGAACGTTCCTCTCGTGACGGTCGAGCTTTCTTTTACCGACGAGTTTCAACTGGGACCGGAGGATGCGGACGTATTGATTCAGCTCCGCACTACGTCGGTTCTCTGGCAAAAGGAACGCTTGCTCAATGTGGCTTTAAAGTCCCTCCCCGATACCTGCGACAAAGTCGCCTGGCTCGATTGCGATGTGTTGTTTGAGAATGAGGATTGGGTGGAAAGAGCCGACCGGGCATTGGACGAATATGAGCTGGTTCACCTCTTTCACGAGCGTCATGAACTCCCCAAGGATTTCACCGTGGAAAATCCTGACTCTTGGCGGGGCACCTTCACATCCGAATCGGTGGTCTCGCAACTCGTGTCTGGAGAACTGACGGCTGAAGAGGTTGCGACACCGGGCGGGCTCCTGAAACGTTCAACCTGTGGCCTTGCTTGGGCCTGTCGGCGGGAGACCCTGGACAAGCACGGCCTTTATGACGCTTGTATTATCGGAAGTGGTGACAAGGCGGTGCTTGCTGCCGGAGTGGGGGTACCCAGCCATTTCGCGCAAGTGGTTGGAATGAATGATCTCCGGACGAAGCACTACCTGGCTTGGGCTGAACCGTTCTTCGACAGTATCCGTGGTCGGGTGGGTTATCTCCCAGGACGTCTTTTTCATCTCTGGCACGGCGAGCTAAAAGATCGCGGGCATCAAACGCGGCATAGCCAGTTTGCGCAGTTCGACTTCGACCCCTACACCGACGTAGCCCTCGACTCCCATGGTTGCTGGCGCTGGAGCTCGGATCGAAGCGCGATGCAGGCGTGGGTGAAGGAGTATTTTGAGTTACGGAATGAGGACGGCCTTCCGCCGCCGCAGAAGGATTCTTGATTAGACGGTGTGTGTAGCGCCGTTTTAGCAATCTACGTAGGTTCCGAGCGAGGATTGCGGACCGGTCTAGTCCCGTATTTTAACCTACTGAGCGGATTCTTTGGGATAGCTAGCTAACCCTGCCGCCACGTGCTCCGCATTGCATATTGCGGCACGCTGCTTGGCGAGATCATGCAATATGCAGCGAATGGTGGCTCCCAGGCCCGTATAACGGCATTGGCATAGGGGCTGCATATTAGTTACGGTATGTTAAGAAGTATAAAAGACCTAATTAGTATGCCCATCCAAGCTGTAGACGGGGAGTGTGGTAAGATTCACGACTTTCTGATGAGCGAAGAAGATCATGATATCAGGCACCTCATTGCGGATATAGGGCAGTGGCCTGCCAACGAAAAGGTAATGGTCGCCCGCCAGAATTTTCAACAAATGGTCAGCCGATCTGACATCCCGTCCTTTCCTCTTAGGATGTTGTCGAACCAAGTCATGAAGTCACCGGAGTATGATTCGGGGTTGCCCGTCATGGCTGCAGCAGCTGCTACTAATCCCGAACGATCCTACATGACGACGCCCTATGAGCATGGATCGGCG
>CALGUT010000551.1 GCA_937920335.1 uncultured Opitutales bacterium | reverse complement strand
ATTTCTGTAAAGGTAAACGCTGCCCCACTCATCTCCTCGACCGCAGACCTTTCGATTTCGCGAGGAAGCTCGCTAGGAGGAATCTCCAGACCGGCATGTCGTTTCTCCATAGTCTCCCAATGCTGGAGGCACAGCTTAAGATCTTCACGATCCGGCTTACGTCCGTAAGCACGCATGAATAGATCTTCAACCACTGATTTCCGACTCTTATTGGACTCAAGCAGATCCATGGCAGTTGCCACCGACCGTTTGAGCGTATCTTCTCCATTGAACAAAGAGAATACCTGCGGAGTCACCGTAGACGATTGGCGCGCCTCACACGACTCGTCTGGGCTCGGCTGATTAAAGACTTCCATAAACGGGTTTCGCAGACCCCGAATCTTTTTCGCATAGACAGACCTTCTATTGCGCTCTTCTGGCGTGCGAGCCGGCTCGTAAGAAGCCGCATAGGAACCCATGACCTGACGAGGTTGCGTGGCCACATCCCGATTGATTTCAGGAAGCGCGGGCAAGCCGCCTACTAATGGACTCAACTCACCTGAGACATAAAGCATACTATCCCGAAGCTCTTCAGCACTGAGACGTCGGGGCTGAAAAACTGCATACGACTTCCCCAATGGGTCCTTTTCTTCCAACCGTGAGCGATCTTTATAATGCACGGAGCGTTGGTAAGCCTTAGATGACATAATCAACCGGTGCATCTCTTTGACCGACCAACCCGACTCAACGAAACGAGTCGCCAGATAGTCGAGTAGTTCGGGATGACTGGGCTTTCCACCCATTGCACCAAAATTATTGGGTGTATCCACAATTCCCTGACCGAAATGATAACTCCAAACACGGTTGATCATCGAGCGTGACACCAAGGTATTTTTAGGATCCGCCAACCACTGGGCAAACGCTAGGCGACGACCCTTAGGCTCTTCCGGGATCGAGTTAAATTCATTCGGCTCGAATACATCGTTTGAGTCTGGCAACGCACTAAACACTCCAGGTGTAACTTCCTCAGCGTAGGCAAAGGGGTCTCCACCGGTCAGTATATGAGAGGATACAAGCTCACCTTGACCCATCGGATCGTCAGGCATGCTCAACATTTTTCCGGAAGTAGCGGGGCGCTCCGGAGCCAGGCCACTGTATACTGAAAAAGCATACGGCTCGAACTTCTTCATTTCAAAGGTTGTCCGCTGAACATTCTTGTTTCCGACTTTTCGTATACCGATTTCTTCAAGACTTAGACCAATATTACGAGGGAGGTCATCCTCCGCTACGCCCCTGTCTAATAGCTGTTTGCGAGTACCAAATTCATAGCCGTTTTCTTCACACCAAGCCTTCAATGCATCCATAGATTTTTTGTCAAGACGGTCACGCATCTCATCGAAGTAATCCATCCGCTTTTCCATAACTACCTTTTCTTCCAATCCCGTCATGGTTTCATACTCTTGGAACGGCAGCTCGCGATCGGCAAAGTGAGTACTCGCGAAGACCGCCTGAATTCGGTAATAATCCTTGGTTGGTATTGGATCAAACTTGTGGTCGTGACAACGAGCACATTGCAAGGGGTGCGACATGAATACCTGCCCGACACTATCGGTGATATCGTCTAGGAATTGCTGCCTAGTCTCTCGGGCTACCGACATGCCCGTATGCTCCCATGGACCCATTCTAATAAACCCGGTAGCAAGAATTGATTCAGGATCATCAGGGTTCCATTCATCACCCGCTACTTGCTCAATTACAAACTCGTCAAAGGGTTTATCCTGGTTGAAAGCTCGGATCACATAGTCCCGATACCGCCAGGCGTTAGGACGTTCGTAGTCGTTGGAGAAACCAGACGAATCCGCATAGCGCACGACATCCAACCAATGACGCCCCCATTGTTCGCCATAACGTGGGTCATCGAGCAAGCGATTTACCACCTTGGCAAAGGCTTTTTCATCGGAGTTCCGGTCTTTGAGAAAGGCATTTACCTCGTGGGGTGTCGGCGGTAATCCTATAAGGTCGAAGGTCGCTCGCCGAATCAGTGTTCGGCGATCCCCCTGTTTGCCCGCTTGAAGGCCAATATCGTACAGCTTCTTGTTGATAAACGCATCCACCGGATGGGTCTTCCTCGATTTGGCAGGAGCCACTGGATCAGAGATCGGCTGATAGGCCCAAAGATTCTCTTTCTCATAACGGCGGTAGGTCCAATCGTCATCCAATCCTCCACTCGTTTGAACAATCACACCCTCTGCATACTTATGGTTTATGATCTCCAGGTCCTCATCGGACGGCCATGGCGCTCCCGCATCAATCCAGTCCCGGATATGCCAAGTTTCCTCCTCGGTTAGCTTGTCGGCTTCTTTTGGGGGCATTTCGTAATCCTCTACTTCCCAGGTTGTAGACAGGTAGAGCAGGCTCTTCGCCGCGTCGCGAGGAACCAGCACGTCATCCGAGGACTCTCCCCCAAGCAACATGTCTTCCAGATTCGTCAGAATCAGGTCGCCTTTAATCTTATCTTCACCACCATGGCAGGCGAAACACTTCTGCTTGAGTAACGGCTTAACTTTAAGGGCAAAGAGCTTCTCGCCCTCGGTGTAGTCGTCCTCGGCAAAGAGGCCAATCGTCGTTAATACCATCGATCCGTAAAACCAGAAAGCTTTCCATCCGGAGTTTGAAACGGGGGCGGTTTTAAAAATATTAGACATGCCTAAGGGTTCTGACAGATTCAAAGGGTAACTATTATTAGGGAAATCGTAGGATTAACGCAAGTCACCTATCCTCATTTCGGCAATCACATTCACTATTCACAAAAGAGATAATATACCTCCGTAATTTTATTCAGCTACCGTTTTCTTGCTCACATAGTGGGTGAACACGTGGGAATATTGAATAATAGATCGCTCTCGCAAATTGCGAGTCCTCGGCACTACTAACCATACTCAGGCTCCTGATAAAACTAACAGTAAAAACGGCTCAGAACCGCTACCATTGCCTAATTCAGTACTGATCCATCTTTCCGCGTTCCACAAAGCGTTACGGTCATCCCTAACTTTTCTGCAACCGCAGCTTTGGTCTGCAAGCACAAGTCCGCTTCCTCGGCACTATTTGCATAAGCGAGCTGAATATGATTGGCCTTGTGGCGTGCCATCATTTCATCGCGCGAAACACCATACGTAACCGCATGCATAATCGGCCATTGGGGTGTCGTTTCATTGAGGCGACGCTGAGTTTCTTCGGCTGGTAGCTCGATCGCTTTGCCTCGGCCAATATCCATGTGGAGCGCGCCCCCGGGAACTGAACCATCGATCCAGATTCGACTCCAGACCACCTCGCCTGAATGAGCAATTCCATGAAGCGTCGATCCACCCTTCCAAAAATACATCGGCGGTTGGCGGTAACCGTGACTCCCTGCATATCCTCCAATATGGTGTTCGATGGGTGCAGAACCACTTATCAGGAATACCCACACATATTCGTCCGTAGTTCCACTCTTATCAAAATCACCCCACCGTAAATCGTGAAGCGTATTTTCTGGTGGCTGCCCCATCGCCTCATGAACGCGCTGAGTAATGAGGCCATCCAACCCCGCACACTCATCTACCTCATTAAAATGGGTAAACGGTTTTCCCATTTTAATGATTTCACCTTTTCCATTGGCAACCGGAGGACGATCAGAACTGTTTAACAATCCCTCCGCCAAATCTGATGCAGGAGCCAAGTCCTTCAGTCCCTGCTGGTACTGAATACCAATGGCGTCACAACCAAACTCATCACCGATACGGCACGCCGCGATATACATTTTGCACTGTTGCAACACCTGCGCCTCGGTCAATTCCGTCGCCTCGTCCGTTCCGAAGTGAAAGGTAAAGCCTTTGTCTAGAATCCATTGATACGCCGCAAGAGCTTCTTCGTCGCTTACCGCTTGCATCCCCGCATACAAAGCCGACTGGCTCAGACGTTCCTTATATACGCCTGTCTGAAAAAGGAGATGATCTGGAATGATCGCGTTAAACATCCCCATACAACCTTCGTCGAAAACTCCCATGATCGCCTTCTTCGTCTTCAGATCACTGGCAATTGAAGCGGCTTTCTCGGATGCCTCAGCAGAAACAGCGCCCAAATCCAGAGATCGTATATGGGGTGTTGGATGAACAATTTCCCCAGTCTCAAGCCAGGTCCTAACGCCATTCAAGAAAAGGTCGTCCGAGAAATCTTCACTCCAGAGAGTGGAGTACGTTACACCCGCCTTGGTAAGAGAACCATTGAGATTCAGCATGCCGACCAATCCCGGCCAGGTGCCTGACCAATTGGCTACGGTCAGAATGGGCGCCTGGTGCCCAACCAAGCCGTGAAGCAGATGATGACTGTATTGCCAAACCGCCTCCGCAACGATGATAGGTTGATGCGGATCAATGGTGGCAAACACATCCATCCCTTCACGTTGGCTACCAATGAAGCCATGACCTCGATCTTCGTTGTAGGCGTGCGCCCGAACAAGTTCATGGCCAAGCGTTTCAAATGTGCTAGTTAACGTAGCCTCCATTTCCGCTTGTTTTTCCCAACAAGCCTGGTTGGCAGATTCACGTAGGTCGCCACTGGCGACGAGTGTAATTTTCATAAGAAGATAGGGTTAGCTAAAAGACTACCGTTACGTCCTCTCGGAGGGAAAGTCTTAAAATGTTAAAACAACTGCCTAACTCGCTTAATAAGTTAAGCGGAGTACCGTTGCGATCGAATCAGGTGCGCTCTTGGGCAATGATACCATGATTTCGTCTTCAACTGCGCCGAACTCGAGCTCTTCACCCGTCGCCAGAATTTGGATACGTTTATAACCAGTTCCATTACCCATACGAGGTAGCACTAGTTTCCCATTTTCTGGCCATTCAAACACATGCGCATAGAGCGCTCCTGGCTTAAGCGTAAAGCGGCCCCAGTCCGGTTTCTCAAACGGACTTGCTGACGAACCGTAGATCGATTCTGCATTCACCTTCAGCCAATCACCCATTGCCCGAAGGCGCTCAACGCTGGGGTGAGGAATGACTCCCTCGGGGGTGGGCCCAACGTTAAGCAAGTAGTTTCCTCCCTTGGAAACTACATCGATTAGATTCCTGATCAGGACCTCATCTGTCTTCCAATCCAGATCGGCTGATTTCCAACCCCAGGTCCTATTCATCGTCATGCAAGATTCCCAATCGACTCCAGGTAGTCCAACGTCCGGAATCTCTTGTTCGGGGGTACCATAGTCTCCCACAAAATCGCCTTCCTTATCGAGGCCTTGCATTCCCTGGCGTCCCTTATCGACGCGGTTGTTGATGATAATATCTGGCTGCAGACCTCGGACATAGTTGTAAATATCCTTACCCATGTCGGTAGCATAATCCTTCATCCACTCTCCATCGAACCAGAGTATCCCTAAGTCTCCATATTCAGTAAGCAACTCCTTCAACTGAGGCTTCATATAATTCTCTACATATAGCGGAAACCGCGGATTAGAAGCTTCCCGATCATTATAGGTGGGATAAAACGCCGCCTGCGCATCCGGGTGATGCCAATCCATAATCGAGTGATAGAAACAAAGCCGAACACCGTATTTCTTACAGGCATCTGCGAGCTCCCGAAGGATATCCCGCTTGAATGGTGAGGCATCCATTACGTCCCAGTCACTCACCTTGGAGTCCCAAAGCGCAAAACCGTCGTGGTGTTTCGAGGTGATTACGATATACTTCATACCCGCATCGGCAGCAACCTTTACCCACTCGTCCGCATCAAAGAAAACCGGGTTAAACATCTCGGCGTACTGTTCATACTCATCGACCGGAATGGCGGCCCGATGCATGATCCATTCACCGATACCGTCCACCTGATCGCCTTTATACGTACCACCTTGCACTGCATAGACACCCCAATGGATGAACATACCAAACCGAGCCTCTTTCCACCAAGCCATCCGGGCCTCTCTATCTGCGTCACTTTCTTCCAGGTAGTTCTTCCCAAACAAGGAGGTCACCAGCATCAGCAGCAAACCACACCACAACAACCGACTCACAAAGCGTAAGTTCATGGAAAAAGCTTATCCAACCAAGGCGTAATCTAAACGTATATCAAACGTTAGAATCCGAACTACTCAGCCTTATAAATAACCTAGCGTTGCTATCCCTTCACATAGGGGCACCAGAAACGGTCGGGAGCTATGAAAAACATCCCGTTCGATTTTCTAAACAGAAGAAGCCTTACCACACGGTGTATCCCCCGTCGGCGAGCACAATACTACCAGTCATAAGACTCGAAGCATCGGACGCTAAAAAAAGCACGACCGAACCAATTTCGTCAGGCTGACCAACGCGGTTCATCGGGGTCATTTCAAGCCAAGTTTTGTACCACGCGGCGTTCTCCATCCCTTTTCGGGTCATTTCAGTTTCAATATAGGTGGGCGCCACCGCATTGATTCGCACTCCCCGGCCAGACCATTCACCAGCCAGCGATTTTGTGAGCATATGCACAGCTGCTTTTGATGTATTATAATGAGACTGGGGCTGAGGTTTGTTTGAAATTACCCCGGACATGGATCCGATGTTAACAATACTTCCTTTACCAGCAGCGAGCATGTACTTTCCAAATGCTCTACAGCACCAGTATACCCAATTTAGATTGATATCGATTACTTTATTCCATTCCTCGTCGGATACGTCTTCAGCGGGGGTGTTAAAGGCAATACCCGCGTTACAGACTAGAATATCGATACGACCGTATTTACTAGCGATAGCAGCAGCAGATTCCGTTACCCCATTCGGATCGGTAACATCCATTGACACTACATCGACATCATAACCCGCCTCCTTCATCTGCAGCCTACCTGCTTCTGCAGAGTCCGGATCTATTTCGGCAATAATCACGCGAGCCCCCGCTTCAGACAGTGCCTGAACACATGCCAGACCAATATTCCTGCCACCGCCCGTTACCACTGCCACCCGATTTGTCAGATTATATTTTTCAAGATACATGATATTATTTATAAATCTATTTCACTGCGCCAAAGGTAAGCCCCTGGACCAATTGACGTTGACTCATCCAACCCATTATCAGGATTGGAGCAATTGCGAGAGTCGATGCTGCTGAAAGCTTTGCCCAGAAAAGGCCTTCCGGAGCGGAGAACGAGGCGATAAACGCCGTGAGAGGAGCCGCATTATAGGTCGTCAGGTTGAGACTCCAAAACGCCTCATTCCAACAAAGGATAATCGATAACAGAGCCGACGATGCTATGCCGGGAAGCGCAAGCGGCAGTAGCACAAATCTTAATTCTTCCTTAAATCCTGCACCATCGATCCTACCCGCCTCCAACAATTCGTGAGGTACTTCCTTAAAGAAACTGAATAATAACCAAATCAAAATGGGAAGATTCATCATGGTATTGACGATGATTAGACCGAGATGGCTATCCAACAACCCAATGTCTCTGAATATCAGGTAGACGGGGACCAGCACGCCGACCGAGGGTAGCATTTTGGTAGACAACATCCACAAGAGCGTATTGCGCGTATTCTTAGTAGGGAAAAATGCAAAAGCGAAAGAGGCAGGAATCGCCAGAAGCAACGCAAGAGCCGTACTCCCCAAAGAAATAACCAAACTATTCAGCGCTGCCTTAACATAATTAGCGCGGGCATATACTTCTATGTAGTTCTCAACTGTCGGTGTAAAAAAGAGTTCCGGGGGGGTGGCGACCGCATCAATTTCACTTTTAAAACCCGTCGCAAACATCCAAAGAATTGGGAAAAACATCAATACAGCAATCATCCAGGCGAAACCGGCTATTATTCTGCGAAACTGTTTTGAAGGATGTAACATCTACTCGTCCATGGTTCGTGCAACGGTTCGCATAAGAAAAAAGGCAACGATGTTGGCTAGAACAATCGCAATGATACCGCCAGCCGAAGCAACACCGATGTCAAACTCGAGCAACGCCTTGATGTAAATAAGAAACGCCAGATTGGTCGTTGCTAATCCAGGCCCACCGTTAGTCGTCACATATATTTCGGCGAATATAGTTAGGAAAAAAATCATTTCGATCAGGACCACGATTCCAATCGCTCTCTTGAGGTGCGGGAGAACTACATGATAAAAAACAACCAATGCGCCTGCTCCATCAAGGTACGCTGCCTCTTTCTGTTGCCGATCAACGGACTGCAAGGCCGTCAGAAACACAAGTAGAGCGAAGGGTACCCACTGCCAGGATACAATGATTATGATAGACGCCATCGGCCAATCTCCGAACCAATCAATAGCCGGCAAGCCGACGAGTCCTCCCAGGAAACCGAAAAGTCCATTCACGGGATGCATCAGCATGTTTTTCCAGATGAGAGCCGTGACAGTCGGCATCACAAAAAAAGGAGAAATAACTAAGATACGGGCTACCGATCTTCCCCAAAAGTCCTGTGAAAACAATACTGCCATCAAGAGGCCTAAGCCGACGGTGATAATGAGCACGCTAGAGAGGAGCAGGATCGTATTGAATAGCGCAGCCCAGAGCGCCGGATCTGTCATCAGGTAACTGAAGTTAACGCCTCCATTGAAACCCCTGGTTTGAGGGGACAAGAGTTGATAACGCTGCAAGGAGAACCAGAATGTCATCACCAAGGGGATGAGCATCCACACCATCAGACTTAGAACCGAAGGTGCTAAGAGGGGAAAGGTTCGTCTTTTGCCAGGGCGGAACATCAGAACTTAATAATCCACTTTAAGAGACTCTCATTGAGTCGCCGACTCAGGGTAACCTGCCTGCTGCATCGTGCGCCGGGTGGCTTCCTGAGCGTTAGCGAGCGCTTCCTTAACCGTCGTTTGACCGGACAATGCAGATGCGACCGCCTGTCCAACTTGGGTCCCAATCCCCTGGAACTCTGGAATAGCAACGAATTGCACCCCGGTGTACGGTACCGGGTCGCGCGTGGAATTCGTTGGATCCGCACTCAGTATAGCATCACGGGTAAATAACGCAAATGGCGCTGCATCCAGGTACTCTTTGCGCTCATAAGTAGATGTTCGCGTACCCGGTGGTACTGAAATCCAACCTTCGGTTTCTCCAACAGCAGTCACGTAATCTTTAGAAGTCGCCCAGCGAAGAAATGCTTTGGCAGCGTCCGCCTGTTTACTCGATGACGGAATAGCGAGTGCCCAAACCCACGCCCATTCCGCTCCATTCGGAACCTTCGAAATAGGTGCCTTGGCAAAACCAGTCTTATCATAAACCAAACTCTCAGCAGGATTGAATATGGGTCCGGCCGCAGCCGTCGAATCAATCCACATGGCAGATTTACCACTGGCAAATAAAGCCCGGCATTCATTATGCCCATAACTACTCGAGCCTGGGGGACCATAGTTAACGAGCAAATCCACATAAAACTGAATAGCTTCCTCCCATTCCGGTGAATCAAGTTGCGGATTCCAATCCATATCAAACCACCGCCCACCAAAGGTATTCACCAAGGTCGTCACGTAAGCCATGTTTTCCCCCCACCCGGGTTTACCTCTTAAACTGATTCCATACTGTCCATTACCAGGGTCATGCAACACCTTTGCGAACGCAGCAATTTCTTCATAGGTGGGAGACTCTGGCATCTCAAGTCCGGCCTTCTCAAAAAGATCCGTCCGATAGTAAATAAACGAACTCTCAGCATAAAAAGGAACTGCAAACAAAGTACCATCACTCGAT
>CALGUT010000550.1 GCA_937920335.1 uncultured Opitutales bacterium | reverse complement strand
CGTTTTACTGGGAGATGCTATGTTCTCTCATGCACTTCACCTCGCGGCTCATTTTGATACCGTAGAGGTTTGTCGACTTGTCTCAAAATCGACCCGCCGCGTGTGTTCTGGAGAAATATTACAAACCTTTAGGAGAGGAGACTGGAAAGTCGATTTGGAGGAGTATCTCAATATGCTCGATATGAAGACCGGCGAGTTATTTTCGATATCAACCTATCTCGGCGGCCTACTTTCCGGATATTCAGAAGAGCATTGCCAGATTCTCAAGCAGTTTGGCTCTGAGTTAGGCATCGCTTACCAAGCCTATGACGATTTAACGGATTTTATCGGTGACGAATCGAAGATCGGTAAGACTCTGGGAACGGATCTCTCAACCGGTAAAGCTACCCTTCCCTTGATACAGCTTTTTCAACTGAACGATCCAACGGCCACTGCTAGAATGACTGAGGCCCTCGAAGAGCGAAACATACTCAAAACGACCGAAGTGTTGGAAGACTACGGGATCTACGACCTTGGTATCTCGTTCGTTTCAGGACTTTGGGAAAAATCGGTGCTCACGCTTTCAAGGCTCCCAGTGGATTTTCCCGCACGGGAAAACCTGAATAACATCAGCCTGCTCCTTCGCCAAAAACTGGATGAACTAGCGGATTCCAGGGTAAGTACCTAAAAAAGCACCCCTCTTTCGAGCGGTGCTTTTGAAAAATTGGATGTCCCTGTAACTTACCTTGCCGCAACGGTGAACCGAAAGGGGACGTCTACCGTGGCTCTCAGTTTCTCACCCTTTTCGAGAGCTGATTCAAATTCCCAATTAGCGATGGCTGCCACGACCACCGACTCAAGGTCCCTATGCGAAGATGAAACCGTTTTCGTACCTATTAACTTTCCATTTTCATCAATGGCACAACGGATAACGATCTCTGCCGTTTCGCCCGCTTTAAGTAGGTCTTTTGGCAATTGTGGCTGGGAAAACTTTACAACCGAGGGTGCTTTGCAGCAGCTAGAATTAGTAGCAACGCCACAGTCTGATTCTCCAAAAACAGTCAATCCCGAGAACAGGAAACTGGCTAGTGTTATTAAAATTGTGATTTTCATTACATCAAATATGTTACATTAATGTCACAATTGTAACACTTATGGCACCCTCGTCGAGCTATTGTCGCCAAAAAAGTGCTTTTTTACACCAGCTTCTCGGGATATGACCCCACCCTTGTGCTATTTTTACTTTTTACGGCAATTCACGCCCCACTAAGAGGGCATCAAGCCCCTCCTCCCCGATACCTAGTTTTGTTACAGCAAGGTTACGGAAATCCGCGGGAAGCGGCGCGAGGAAACTTCTCTTAAACTGAGGCGCATCAAACTGAATCCTGTAAGCATGAAGCGCCTGTCGATGGAAGCCCAGCACCGCATGCAGCGATTCAGTATACCCCGTTTCAATGAACCGTAAGTATAAGGTATCGTCGGGACCATAAACCTTATCACCCACAATACTGCATCCCAAGTGGGCCGCATGCACTCGAATCTGATGTTTTCGCCCCGTTACAGGAATAACCCGAACCAACGTGAATCCATTGCTTACCTTTAACGGTTCAAAATAAGTTTCAGCTCGCTTGGACGAGTTGGACTTGCGGACAGCCTGCTTCACATAGACCTCCGAATCTAAATCCTTGGCCAAATGCGCGTTAATTCGTGTGGGCTCCGCCAACTCACCTTCCAATATTGCCACATACTCCTTCGACACTTGTTGGTTCTGAAACGCCATCTGGGAGTGCCTCGCGCGAAGCTTATCCTTCGCCAATAAGCAGACTCCACTGGTCTCTCGATCAAGACGGTGAACTAAATGCACCAGATCCTGCCCCAAATACTCGCGAGCAGCGCCCACCAAACTCGACCATGGACCGTTCTTAGACGGATGACAAACTATCAAACCCGGCTTATTAACCGCCAATACCCCGTCATCTTCCTCGATAATCCATTCCGGGAACTCATTGGGATTTATTAATTCGGGCTCAGATGAAGAACCCGCAAAAAGTACATCGGCCATAACGCATGGAATAAGTTGAAAACCTTTCCTTCAAAAAAACTTA
>CALGUT010000549.1 GCA_937920335.1 uncultured Opitutales bacterium | reverse complement strand
ACACCAATGGCTACGTAGGAAAGGTTCACTATGGCTCACCCAATGGTCCCGGCGAACGCAACTTCCCGCTAGAACACGGATTTGACGAATTCTTTGGTTCGGAGAATGCCCGTATTCATTACTTGATTCACAATCAGGAAGCCATCGATGCCTTTGACGCAGCCCGCGCCAAGAACCCTGAGCCAAGCAACTCCTGGGGTATGGGTCCCTTCCGCGATGGCACTGACGAGGTCGACATGGAAGGCATGAGCACCGAGATATTCGGTGACAAGGCCCGCGACTTCATCAGTCGTCACCAGGAAGATCCGTTCTTTCTCTACGTCTCGTTCAATGCGGTTCACAATTTTACCCACCAGCTTCCTCAGGAATATCTGGATGAACATGATCTGGACGACTACGGCGACTGGGATCCATCCAAGGAACCGTATCTGGATTGGTACTACAGAAGTCGCCGCCCCAACAATCCCAATGGACGGGCGCATTACCTGGGGCAACTCCACTATCTGGACCAGGAGGTCGGTCGCTTGGTCAGTCACGTCGACCAGCTGGGGCTCAGGAAGGATACCTTGATTATCTACATCGGTGACAACGGAGGCTCTCGGCCGATCTACGCAGAGAACACACCCTACCGCGGCAGTAAGTTCACTCTCTACGAAGGCGGCACTCGCGTCCCGCTCATCGTGAGCCAACCTGGAACGCTTCCCGAGAACCGCGTGGCCGACAACATCGTGAGCGCATTAGATCTACTTCCCACCGCCCTATCTGTCGCAGGTGAATCCATACCCGCTTTCGCGGATGGCATAGACTGGATGCCCATTTTGGATGGATCCGATCCTGAGAGGGAACACGAAACTCTCCACTGGAAGACCGCCGATGAGTGGTCCGTGCGTCACGGTGACTGGAAACTTCACACCGTGCATGGGCCTGGTGCAGCCGCCGTTGAAAAGGTTGAGCTTGAACAAGGTATCTTCCTCAGAAACCTCCGAGCGGATCCTTCAGAGGCGATCAACTATGCGGAGTCTAACCCCGAAACGCTTTCACAACTTCAGAGCCTGCACCAATCCTGGGTCGCAAGCCTTCCTTCCAGCCTAAGCAACGTCCCCTCGCCCACCGAGTGGGCGGAACCACCCACAACGAGATAACTAAATCCAGTCGCGTTTTGCGAATTTCCATTTCAACCTAAGAAAACCTTATGAACATCTTGCATTCTTCCAGAAGAAATTTTTTCAAAAAAGTATCCGGTTTAACTGCCGGACTATTGGCAGCATCGGCTAGCCAGGTAGCAAGCGCTCCGGTCAGTCGTGCCGGCGCAACCTATATGGGTGACTTCAAGGCGCCCAAGCTAGATACCGTTCGCGTCGCCTTTATCGGTGTGGGAGCGCGAGGTGTTGGTCACGCCAAACAAGTCGCGGCAATCGAAGGATCTGAAGTGGTCGCGATCAGCGATCTCTACGAAGACTACGCACTTCGCTCCAAAAAGAACTGCGAAAAAGCTGGCAAGGGCGAGCGCCACAAGAATATCAAGCTCTACCACGGTAAGAAAAGTCTCTGGAAGAAAATGCTTCAGGAGGTAAAACCGGATGCCGTCTTTATAGCGACTCCCTGGAAAGACCACGCGCCCATGGCTATTGAAGCCATGAAGCAAGGCGCCCACGCCTTTGTGGAAGTGCCGCTCGGCCTGACCAATGAAGAGCTCTGGGAGCTGGTTGATACCTCTGAAACTACCGGCAAGCACTGTATGATGATGGAGAACGTCAACTACGGCCGCGAAGAGCTACTCTACCTCAACCTATGCCGCAAAGGCATCATCGGTGAGCTACTTCATGGTGAAGCATCCTACATCCACGAGCTGCGTTTCCAGATGGAAGAAGTGGAACGGGGAACCGGTTCGTGGCGTACGTTTCACTACGCCAAACGCAACGCCAACTTGTATCCAACTCACGGACTAGGTCCGGTTGCTCAGTATATGAACCTTGGTCGGGGCGAGGACAACTTCGACCGTCTGGTTTCGTTCTCATCGCCTGCCATGGGCCGCCAGCTTTATGCGGAAAAAAATTATCCCGCCGGTCATCAGTGGAATCAGCTCAGCTATGAAGGCGGCGACATCAATACTTCGATTATTAAAACGAAACTGGGCCGCACCATTATGGTCCAGTGGGATGAAACCAGTCCGCGGCCCTACAACCGCCTGAATCTGATACAAGGAACCAAAGGAACCCTCGCGGGTTTCCCAACCCGTATCGCACTGGAGGGTGGCGTTCCCGGAGCGACCAAAGACCACCACAAGTGGGCCGAAGGGGAAGCGCTGGAAGCATTTATGGAAACGCACGACCACCCACTCTACAAACGGATGGGCTCGTTAGCCGAAAAAATGGGCGGTCACGGCGGCATGGATTTCCTCATGCGTTACCGAATCATCGATTGTTTACGCAACGGAGAGCCCCTCGATCAGAATCTTTATGAAGGCTGTTTCTGGAGCGCAGTTACGCCATTGAGCGAATCATCGATCGAAGAAGATGGGTCCTCACAAAAGTTCCCTGACTTTACCCGCGGGCAATGGAAGAAAACCAATCCCCTGGGAATTGTTTCTTAAGCTAAGCCATGAACGCTGAGAACAAGACCATCGAAAAACCCGGCCGGTTGCTATCGCTCGACCTGTTTCGTGGCCTTGTCATGTTCCTGCTTATCGCCGAAGGGGCAGGTATGTATCGCGCCTTACTAAAGTTTGGTAACGAGGGTGAAGGAGGTTTTTTAAAGACCCTCTTTACCCAGTTTACCCATCACCCATGGCACGGCCTCAGGTTCTGGGATCTCATCCAACCAGCGTTCATGTTCATTGTGGGGGTAGCCATGGTCTACTCCCTCAGCAAACGCTTTCAGCGGGGTGATACCTGGAACACCGTCTTCAAACACATGGCCTTCCGCTGTTTCATGCTGTTCGTTTTCGGAGCCGGTCTTCAATGCTTTTACAAAGGTGAGCTTTACTGGGGTCTCTGGTACGTATTAGTCCAGCTGTCGGTGACGATTAT
>CALGUT010000548.1 GCA_937920335.1 uncultured Opitutales bacterium | reverse complement strand
CGACGCTTTGGAGGGCGGCAACCATTATGAGGGACGGGAGTTTTGTCCACAATGGACACAATGATCATTCCAAGTGCTTGAAGTGCACGAACCGCTGAATCTCTTCCAAGACCTGGTCCCTTCAGATGCACTTCAACTTCCTTCAATCCGTGGGCCATCGCGGCGCGCGTTGCTTCCTGTGTAACTACTTGGGCGGCGTAAGCCGTGGACTTTCTTGATCCTCGAAAATTACATTTCCCAGCACTACTCCAAGAAATCACATTTCCCTTCATATCGGTAACGGAAACTTTCGTGTTATTGAAAGTAGCTATCACATGTACTATCCCATGGGTGACGTTTTTACTACCCTTGGCACGGCGAATCTTTACGTTAGCTAGGTCATCCCCAAGAAGCTCCTGAAGAGCAGAGTCACCACCTTTTTTGTCTTCAGGCTTCGATTCTGCTGATTCACCTTCTCCGGAAGCTGCTGACTCAGCATTTTCTTCCTTGGGTGCGTCAACTTTAGGCGTCTCAGCTTCTGCAGCAGGCGCTTCTACTTTAGGAGCCTCTACTTTGGGTGCTTCGACCTTTGGGGCTTCTACTTTAGCGGCTTCTGCAGCAGGTGCCTCTTTCGGTGTTTCCTCCGGCTTTACTTCTTCGTTCTCTGGATTCTCAGTGCTCATTTGCTACAAAAATTACTTTTTAGATACGACGCCAACAGTCTTGCGGCCTCCTTTGCGGGTTCTAGCGTTAGTGCTAGTGCGCTGACCTCTTACAGGTAAGCCACGACGATGACGATACCCACGATAACACTGTATCGCCTGCAAACGCTTTAGGTTGGAAGCAATATCTCGACGCAAATCGCCTTCGGTCATCCATTGATTACGGATGATAATCTCAGAAATCTTGTTGATCTCTTCCTCCGTCAGGTCTTGCGACCGATGAGCATCTTCGAGCTTTAGTTCAGTAACGATCTGCTTTGAACGGGTCGGGCCGATACCGTAAATATAACGGAGAGCGAACTCAGTTCGCTTGTTATTTGGAATGTCTACACCTAGTAGTCGAGGCATTGCTTTTTACTTGTTTGGAAATTGTGAAAAGTGGCGAAAATAACAGCTGTTTTTGTTATGGAAAGCTATTTTTTCGGTAAAGTTAATATTTCTGGTCCTTCCTCGGTAATGAGGACGGTGTGTTCGAAATGGGCAGAGGGTTTACCATCTAATGTGACAGCGGTCCATCCATCCGGGAGAATTCTAATTCGTGGAGTTCCGAGATTAACCATGGGTTCAATCGCCAGGGTCATACCGGGTTTTAGTTTATCCCCCTTTCCTTTGCGACCATAGTTGGGGATTTGCGGTTCTTCATGCATCGAACGTCCGACACCATGTCCCACAAAATCCCTCACAATTGAAAGACCCCTGGGCTCGATGAAAGCTTGAACTGCGTAAGAAATGTCACCGACCCGGCCACCCGCTTTGGCAAAACTGATCGCGTAATCAAGTGATTTTCGGGTTTCTTCGATGAGAAACCGAACCTCATCGGATACATTTCCGACAATGATAGTCTGTGCATTGTCTCCAATGTACCCATCAAGTTCGATTACTACATCCACCGAAACCACATCTCCATCTTGGACAACACGCTTTAAACTACCAATACCATGAACGACTTCCTCGTTAATGGAGAGGCAGATGTATCCAGGATACACCTTATTGCCGTTACGATAATTATAACACGCGCTCGTCGCACCCATTTCGTGGATAAACCGTTTCCCAGCTTGGTCGAGATCGTATGTGTTAACACCGGGCTCAACGAGCTGAATGACTTTATAAAGAACAGTGGCTGCCACCTCACAGGCCGCTCTCATTTTGAGAATTTCGGCACTGTTTTTGACGGGAATCATAGATTCAGGGTCAGGCAGAAAACTAACAATGACGGATTAGATAACCCAGGTCCTAAGCACCCAGGAAACGATACCAATCAGAAAAATTAATCCCAATACCAACATTAGAGGTCTTAAATTACCCATGTCATCGGCAGTAGCAGCGGTGAGCTGTGGACGAGATTTCTTTGCAGGATTGCGACCACGAATACGTCCCTTCTTAAGGAACCCATCGTAGTGGCGCTGTAACAAATACGTCTCTACTTGTTGCAATACTTGAAGAATAACTCCAACCGTAATCAACATACCAGTTCCACCAAAGAAATTGGAGATCTGGAACGGAACGTTGTAGGAGAACAACAACACATCAGGGAAAACTGCGATCAAGGTTAGGAACACGGCGCCCGCAAACGTAAGGCGGGTCATCACAAAGTCTAAAAACTTTGCAGTGGGTTCCCCGGGGCGGACTCCGGGTATATATCCACCATTCTTTTTCAAATCGTCTGAGATTTGGATGGGCTTGAACATAACGGACACCCAGAAGTAGCTAAAGATCAAGATAAGGAATCCAAAAATGAAATAATAAGGAAACGTTCCCCTGATAAACCAACTGGATATTGTTCCCAAAAATGATAGACTCCCGAAACTAGCTGATAGGTAGGACAGAATCTGCTGTGGGAACATCAAAATAGCACTTGCAAAAATAACTGGCATAACCCCTGAGTAATTTACTTTCAGAGGAAGGAATGAACTCTGTCCGCCGTATACTTTACGCCCAACTACTCGTTTCGCATATTGAACTGGAATCTTGCGCATCGCTTGAATGACAGCAACCAAACCAGCGGTCACAACCAACAGGAGAACTACCATTACCGCCAGTTGCGGGACCTCTATCCGTGTAGTTCCAATCGGAGCAAACACCATCCGGTAAAGAGTAAAAATCGCATTCGGGAGATCAGCAATAATACCAACCATGATCAGTAATGAAACACCTTGGCCGATTCCTTTTTCCGTGATCTGTTCACCAAGCCACATCAATATAATGGTCCCTGTCGTCAGAATTATGACAGAACTCATTACAAACCACGCACTATCACTAAGAATTATGGAGCCGTAGGTTCCAGTATCAAATCCCGAGAAGAGTCCACCGGGATTCTTGAGGCCAATAATAAGGAGTACTCCTTGGACCAAACAAATGACAATGGTCGCTAGACGCGTATACTGCGTGATCTTCTGGCGGCCAACATCTCCTTCCCTGGCAAGACGAGCTAAGCTAGGAACAACCGCCGTCATCAACTGGAAAATAATTGAAGCGGAAATGTAGGGCATAATACCCAATGCAAAAACCGCGCCTTTCAAGAGTGCACCCCCCGTAAACATGTTGTACAACCCTAGCACACCTGCTGAGCCAGATGCCGTCTGGTCTGCAAAGAAATCCTGAAGCGGAGTCGGGTCTACCCCAGGCAGCGGTATGTTTGCACCAATACGTGCAACGAACAACATAGACAAGGTAAAGAATATCTTGTTACGCAGCTCTGGGATTTTAAAACTGTTTGTGAAGGCGGATAGCATTTAATTTGAGTCAGTTAGGAACTTTAAGAAAGAACGGTTACTTCGCCGCCCGCTTTTTCAATCTTCTCTTTGGCTGACGCAGAAAACTTATGAGCGCTCACCTTGTAAGCTTTACTCACTTCACCCGTTCCCAATACTTTAACAAGTTTAGATCCCGCGCGGAGCACACCTGCTTTTGCCAACGTGTCTGGATTGGCTTCTGCTTCATCGCCCAGCTTCTCCAACTCTCCTACATTAACCACCTCGTAGTTAGTTGCGAACTGTGCGTTGCTGAAACCACGATGAGGTAGCTTTCGGTAAAGAGGCATTTGACCACCTTCGAAACCAATACGAATACCGCCGCCACTTCTGGCTTTCTGTCCTTTATGGCCTTTACCACAGGTCTTGCCTGTGCCTGAGCTTTCGCCGTTTCCGAGTCGCTTCCTACGATGAACCGCGCCCGGTGTATTCTTAAGATTGTGTAATCTCATTTAAAAATTCTCCTGTATTAATCTGAATGTCTGAGTGCTGCGATCTGCTCCTTAGAACGTAACTGCCGCAACCCATCGAGGGTAGCATTGATCATTGCCCTGCTGTTATTTGATCCCAAAGACTTTGAAAGTATGTTCTTTACGCCAACCGCTTCCAGGACGGCGCGAACCCCACCTCCGGCGATTACTCCTGTTCCTGGACCCGCTGGACGGAGTATCACTTTACCTCCTCCGGACACGCCGACGACGGCGTGAGGGATGGTTCCGTTTCGCAATGGGACCGTTAGCATATTCTTATGTGCTTTTTCGGTGCCTTTCCGGATAGATTCAGGAACTTCTTTTGCTTTCCCCATTCCAACGCCTACACGACCATTGAGATCTCCCGTAACCACGGTGGATGAAAAACTAAAGCGGCGACCGCCTTTTACAACTTTCGCGCAACGGTTAATATTAACAACTTTGTCTACCAATTCTGGTGCTTCTTCTGGAGTAGCCATAATAAATTCGTTTAACGATTAAAAAGTGAGACCAGCCTCCCGTGCTGCCTCAGCGAATGCCTTAACGCACCCATGATAGATCCGTCCACTGCGATCGAAAACCACAGTTTCAACACCGGCATCTTTTGCCTTTTCAGCTACCAGTTTTCCGACAGTTTCCGCTCCTGCGATATTAGCTTTAAGATCTTTCCCCTTCAGATCTTTATTTAGAGAGGAAACGTACACCAAGGTCTTGCCAGTGGTATCGTCAATGACTTGGCCGTAGATATGCTTATTGCTCAAATGAACAGCGAGACGCGGACGTTCTGCTGTGCCAGTAATTTTTTTACGTATGCGCCAACGACGCTTTTGCTTTTGAAGAATTTTCTTGGAAGTTTTCATGATCAGTCCCTTGCTTATTTGCCAGCTGTTTTGCCTTCCTTACGGCGAACATACTCACCCACAATCTTTACTCCTTTACCTTTGTAGGGCTCAGGCGGGTAAAAAGCGCGAATAGATGCGGCAACTTCCCCAACGACTTGTTTGTCGATACCTTCGACTTTGAGTTTGGTGTTATCTTTTACTGTGATCGTGATCCCTTCAGGTATATCAAAAAGACACGGGTGGGAATAACCAAGGTTCAAGTCAAGTTTGTTGCCATTCAACGCTGCACGAAAACCGACACCACTGATCTCAAGATCTTTGCTGTAACCGTCAAC
>CALGUT010000547.1 GCA_937920335.1 uncultured Opitutales bacterium | reverse complement strand
GGTGACAATATACCTTCAAACAACCCAAATTGCTGAGCTACTGCCCCAATTACACCATTTCAGATGACCGAATAGTGTTTTCTAGCAACATTGTAATCGTCATAGGGCCTACTCCACCAGGAACTGGGGTTAAGAACCCTGCAACCTCGCGCACAGATTCGAAGTCTACGTCGCCCGCTAAAGAACCGTCCGGCAACCGGTTAATCCCTACATCAATAACAGTGGCCCCTGGCTTAATCATGTCACCACTCAAGACTTTGGGTTTACCAACCGCAACGACAACAATGTCTGCCTGTCTTGTGAACGACGCTAAATCGGGGGTTTTAGAGTTACAGATTGAAACTGTCGCACCTTTTTCTAACAACATTAAGGCCATCGGCTTACCAACTATATTGCTTCGACCAACTACAACTGCATGCCGGCCTTCAATAGCTATTCCGTAATATTCAAGGAGCTTCATGACCCCATGAGGCGTGCATGGATAAAATCGGGCATGACCTGTCACCATCGCACCGACATTGATCTTGTGGAAGCCATCCACATCTTTCTGCGGCGAGATTATCTCCAGAATCTTATCTTCGTCAATGTGTTTTGGCAGCGGCAGTTGAACTAAAATTCCGTTAATCTCAGAATCATTATTCAGTAGTTTTAATGCTTCCAGAACCTTCTGCTCAGAAGTATTCGCCGCCAGCCGATACACTCGAGACTGCACGCCGATCGCCTGACAGGCTGCAACTTTGTTTCGAACGTAAACCTGGGAGGCAGCATCATCTCCCAACAAGATTACCGCCAGACCAGGTTGAATATCTCGCTTCGCTAACTCCTCCACCCTCAATTTCATCTTTTCCCTGAGGACTTGAGAGACGAGCTTTCCGTCCACAATTTTTGCGCTCATACCCTACCCGACTAATATTAATGATTCGACACTTAGGAGTGCCAAGCAAAATCCTTGCTTAACTCAAATTCCCCTCAACCTTTTGAATCTCAGCGAGAGTCGAATAGTATACCGGACCACGCCCCATATCCGCCTCTTTTTGGCTCGTTAGGGCATTAATATTGAACCCATTTTTCATTTTTGATCCCTGCAGTTGTTTGGGTGCACCAACAACTCCTTCTCTGAGACCTTTCACGATGTGCACATGACCAAACACCTCTCCTCGATCATTGAACAATCGACACATATCGCCCTCGGAAATAGACCGCTTATCAGCGTCTTGAGGGCTCAGCTCAAAAGTAGGACGCGACAACATATTCTGCAAATGTTCCACATGCTGAAATGTCGATCCAATAAAGTAGTGAGTCGCGGCACTAAAAACCTGCAATGGATAAGGGCTTGACTCGTCAACACCCGACAACCCCTCTACCTCAGGAACATGTCCGGGCATAGGATCAAGCCCAAGCTCATCCATCTGTTGAGAATAGATTTCTATTTTCCCCGAGGGTGTTGGCCAAAAGCCGGAATTAACACCCTTCCTGCGTGGAGAGTCCACAGCACCTTTTGCCCACCCCTGCTTCTTGAGCAGATCTAGGGTCACACCTTCAAACAAAGGATTAAATTCGGGATCAATGATTTCCTCAATCATTTCCTCATCGGTTTGCGTGAAACAATCCTCCGTGTATCCCATTTTCTTCGCAAGCCTTCGAAATAACTCACTGTTATCAACGCTCTCCCCGACCTTTTCTATAGCTGGCATTGATAAACCATAGTAATAGGCACCATAACCCGCCAACAAATCCATTCGTTCAAGGGCTGTGTCCGCCGGTAACAAAATATCGGCATAAAGCGCCGAATCCGTATAAAAAGTATCGTGCACTACCGTAAATAAATCTGTTCGGGACAAACCCCGTCGCGCAGCTTTTGTATCGGGAACGCAGTTAGCCGGGTCGGCGTTCCATACGAAGAGCGCTTTAACAGGAGGGGTCGCTTTAGTAAGCGCGTCACCCAACTGGATCATATTAAAATTTCTGGGAGTCCTTCCCTTCAGCAGCTCGGACCTAAAGAATCGGTCTTCATCGAAGACTCGAAGCTCCCCTCCGGTCGAGACACACACTCCCCCGTCTCCCCCAGTAGCCCCCGTGACTGTGGGAAGCAACTTTATTGCACGCATCATTGATCCACCGTTCTCATGCCTTTGAATTCCCCAATTACAACGAATAAACGAGCGTTTCGTAGATGCGTACAGGTCACTTAGGCGCAATATGTCAGCCTCCTCCAAACCGGTTATCTTGGCAACTTTTTGCAGGCTATATTCAGACAAACGCTCCTCTACAAAGCGCTCCCAACCAACGGTGTGTTCATTTAGAAAAGATTCATCGTGTAG
>CALGUT010000546.1 GCA_937920335.1 uncultured Opitutales bacterium | reverse complement strand
TAGATCCTCTTTCTAAGAGAATCTCATGTCCAGTTTTCTCAGGACACATCAAGATGGATATACCCCTGGTGACGTGTTCGAACTTTTCTACGACGACGATTATATGATCACCTCCTGGATCTTCAAACGAGGTGGAGAAGGCGAAGGACGTCCTACTGTCTGGAAAGAAAATAAGATATTCAACGGGATCACGATCTCAACGGAACATCGCAACGATCAAGGCGGAGGCCTCTGGTTCAGCGATATTGAAGTTAACTTGAAGTAGATTCATTAACCACATTTACCCCATGAAAACAGTCACCATCCTACTCTTTCCACTACTACTACTGGTCCAACTACATGGCCAGGATCCCGAGGTCGTTATCTACAAAAAAGTAGATGGTCGCGAGCTAGCGGTTCATATCTTTAAACCCGAGAAGCAAACGAAGCCGTCACCCGCCATAGTATGGTATCATGGCGGAGGCTGGAACGATAAAGGCAAGGCCGGGCAGTTTTTTGAACACGGAAAAATCCTCGCTAAGATGGGAGTCGTTTCGATTTCTGTCGATTACCGCGGTTACACCGGACCTGCCGAAAACCGTGACATCTCGCGATGTATTGAAGATGCCAAGTCCGCTTTCCGCTGGGTCCGCGCTCACACCGAGGAACTTAACCTCGATCCGGATCGTATAGCGGTAGGTGGTGGCTCAGCCGGCGGACATTTGGCGGCAGCCGTAGCGACGTTGCCGGGTTACGATTCTCCCAAGGACGACTTGAGTATTCCTCTCAACCCGAGCCTTCAACTCCTATTCAATCCAGCTGTCGATCCGGGTGCTGTGACAATCACCGATTTTTCTCCACTGAGAGCCGTTAAGAAAGGAATAGCGCCCGCAGCCGTTTTTCATGGTATTGCCGATACAACGGTCCCGATCAGCCAGGCTTACGACTATCAAAGAGCCATGGATAAAGTGGGCAGCGAATGTCAGCTATTCGCCTACAAGGGACAGAAACACGCCTTCTTCAATTACGGTAATGGAAGAAACCCCTATTACTACAAGACGGTCGGTGACATGGTAGTTTACCTGGATAATGTCGGATACCTTTCCCAATAATTCTATCGCGATAGTCTAAATGCTCACTATGAAAAACGTTTTTAAGCCCCTGTTCCTCCTTGCAACACTGCTCACGTATTCCACAACGCTAATTCAGGGTTCTGAGGTCATCGCCAGAAATGGAGAACTCGTCCAAATAAAAGACGGATTTACGTTTACCGAAGGCGGCGCCAAAGACGCGCAGGGCAACATCTATTTCACCGATATCCCCAACAATCGTATCCATAAATGGAATCCCAAAACCAACAAGGTCTCCGTATTCAAGGAAGACTCACGAGGAGCCAATGGTTGCTGGATCGATAAGAAGGGAAACCTGATCGTCTGCGAACACCAGGGGCGCGGGCTCTACCAAGTCGATAAAGACGGCAATAGAATAACCATTATTGATGCATACGAAGGCAAGAAACTGAATAGCCCGAACGACCTGTGGATGGATAAACGAGGCGGTATTTATTTCACTGATCCCCGCTACGGAAAGAACCGCGATGACATGGAACAAGATGGAGAACACGTCTACTACCTGTCACCCAACCGAAAGAAATTAACACGAGTAGCGGATGATCTGGTTCGGCCCAATGGGGTGCTCGGAACCCCAGACGGAACCACGCTTTACATCGCCGATCATGGCGGAGGAAACACCTATGCCTACGACATAAAATCGGATGGAACGTTAAAGAACAAGCGGCTGTTTGTCGATGAAGGCTCGGACGGCGTTACCCTGGATCACAAAGGTAACGTTTACCTCACCAGTTCAGCAGTTCGTATTTTCAGTTCGGACGGTAAATTTATTGAAGAGATTGTAACTCCCAAGAATCCGGCTAATGTTTCTTTTGGTGGTGAAGAAAATAAAACCCTCTTCATCACCGCCAGAGACGCTGTTTACTCAATTGAAATGAAAGTTAAGGGCGCCAGCACCAATTAAACACCGATAATCCCCTATCCCCAAAGCGATGAATCCCCTAAATCCATCCGCTTCCCTGATAGCATGCTGCGTCCTTGTAGCCAGCGGCCTCACTACGATCGCACAGTCAGATATCTCTTCGAGTACGTCACCCAATCAACATGTCGAGCAAATGCTTTTTGGTAACTTCGATAAGAAGGAGGAAAAGCCCGTCGAACGTATGAACCGCCGAGCCTTAGAGGCAATGCAAGCGAGCGATTGGGAAAAAGCATTCAAGCACCTCATGGAAGGAATAAAAGAAGACCCAACCTACGTGGATACCTACAATAATTTTGGTTTGGCACACAGTATGAGAAAGGAATATCCGTCTGCTGAAAAAGCTTACCTCAAAGCTCTCGAAATTGATCCCAAAAACGCCAAGGCCGCCTACCATTATTCGAGAATTCTGTTAATCAAAGGAGACGAAACGCTGGCCTATCAAATGGCCGTTGATGCTGCGGAAAACTCGGATCCTAAAGAATGGAAATACTATTCCTGGCTCGGAACCCTTCAATCTCAACAGGAGAAATTCGCTGAAGCTACGTCAACCTTTACCTCTGCCTTAGAGCATCTAACTAAACGCATTGATACTGTCTCCAAAGCGATTAGCAACGAGGAGCTCAAGGATGAGATTGTCGAACAATGGACCGATACCGAGATTGTCACAGAATTTGGAGGAGCCTCCCGAGAAGTAGAGGTGCAACGCTTTAGAACAGAGCGTAAAAACGCTCCCGATGAATGGCATGCATTAAAAGCTAGTCTGGAGAAGCAACGGGTTGAACTACTAGCCCTCAAGGCCTCGGCAGAAAAAGCGAGTTCCTAGTTATTTGCCAACGCATGGGATTCGGAAACCTAACTGGCAAAACCGCAGCCGTCTTCCTTCTATGCTCCCCTGCGATCATTTACTGCGTATTGATAAATAGATACGCTTACGATTTTCCCTTTCTCGATGATTACGATACCGTACTCGATCATCTACTACACCCTCTGAATCAACAGTTCTTCAACTGGTTTGCTCCTCACAACGAGCACATACACTGGGTGCTAAGAGCAGCCGCTAGCGGAGACTATCTTATATTCGGATCCGTAAATTTCGTTCGCCTCATATGGCTGGGGGCCGGCTTCCTACTCATCCTCTACGGATTACTACTTAAATGGGGTCGGACAGCAGGAGTAACCTGGACTTGTTTACTTCCCCTGCCGTTTATCCTGTTCCAGCCATCCTACTGGGGCACTATGACTTGGGCTACCACCGCCCTACACAACTTTCCGGGAATCGTATTCGCATTGGCTGCGTTTATTCTATGGCAAAGTCCCAACCAGAAAAACAAGGCATGGGCTACGCTCTTCCTCGCCTCAGCACTCTTCACTCACGGATTCGGAATCGCAGCCTGCTTATCAATCTTGGTCTGGGAAATTCTCCATAAACGGATCTTACAAGTAACCATCCCCGTCTCGCTTATTCTATTCTGGGTTCTGTTAAGAATCAACATGCCTTCTGCCTCAACTCCACTGTCGTTTGCCTCGCCTGAACTGTTTTCCAGCCTTCATTTCTTTCTAAACTTCCTAGGGGCCAGTGTCCACTTTCTTGGTACTTTTGGCGTGATCTTACTAGGATCGAGCCTTTTACTTGCCTGTATTTGGCTATTCAAGAAAGGCCTACCCAAACAGGCCCCCACGCTCTGCCTTTTCGTTCTTTACCTCATTCTTTGTGCGATCGTCGTGACCATTGCCCGCGCAGACATGGGTCCCAAACAAGGTCTTGCATCCAGATACCGAATCATTTCAACCCTGCTATTATGCAGCGTCTATCTTGGATTTGTACAGGTGTATTGGAAGCAGTGGATCAACCAAACCAGGGTCAGGTATCTTATTCTGGCAAGCGCCTGCTTATTCTATACCGCGTCGCTCTACGTAAATATTAACAATCTCCAAAAGATCAAAACTCGATTAGAAAATGACTGCAACCGATGGATTCTTAACGAACCCATTCAGGAATTCCCTCAACCCATCCACGCCGCCCGAATACTTCAAGAGTCAGAAGCTGCCAGTATCTTTTCACCGCGACAGCAGTGATTCTGTCTACATCAAAAACCGCTGCCGAAGCTCAGGCGCAACCAATGGGCATGCACCTTCCGGTTTCTTGAAAATCATTCGTCGAACAGCCGCTACGCAGCGATAGCCGAAGTCACGTAAGATTTTAGGGAATACACCCATAACCGTTCCCACACGACACCATCCAGGGCTCAGTGTTTTCATAGCATAAACCGCTGCATCAGACAAAGTCAGAGTCTCACCTTCCGTCGTCATCAATATCAGACTGTCCGGGAAAGCATCGATCTCCTCCTCGGTAAAACTCTCCTTGAAGGTATCTCCCCCTAAGGGGGCAAACTGGAAGAAAGGTTCAGGCTCATTATCGAGTACAAAACTGACGAACCGATGGCAAAGTCCACACTCGCCATCATAAAAAAGTACCGGTCTATCCATCGTCTTACCCATTTTAATCACTTAGTATCATTAGAACGTCCTTTCCTGACACATTAAAGTCGAATCCCGCTCGGCTACGAAATGAGTATATTTAGGTGATTCAATCAGAAGATAAAATTAATGAAATTTCAAATACATTGACCCACAAAGATAAACTCACGCCCATCCCCTTATACCGCTTAACATCTATTTAAACATTCAAACGGGTTCGAATTCTCCACACGACTCTCAGAATCAACTGAAATTGCCGTTAACTCGCCTACCCGATAGCACTCCAAGTTAGAACGTGAAGAATCAACTAAAGCCTCTTTCTGAGTGAGACTCAGCTTCCGCTGGACCCACTCAAATCTCGGTAGAATTTCAATTACAGGAATGCGAACGGTTAGGAGTTGATAAACGAAGGGATAGTCCTTCAACATATACGCCTTCCCAAGAGTACGCTGGAGACCCGGCGTAAGCTCCATTCAACTCACAACCTGACGTTACCGGTATATTTGCCGAGAAACCCAATTCCATATGTTTGCATTCCTGTCTTTTTTGGCCTTCACCTTAATGGTCGCCCTAATCTCATGGTGGAAAACGCGCAATGACGACCAGAGTATAGGCAACAACTACTTCCTGGCGGGTCGCAGCCTTCCATGGTTCGTGGTTGCAGGTTCACTCATGTTGACAAATCTCTCGACCGAACAATTGGTGGGACTTAACGGGGGGGCCTATCAGCATGGCTTTGTCGTTATGGCATGGGAAGTCATCGCCGCAACAGCACTGGTCGTCATGGCCTGGAAATTCCTGCCCATCTACTGGTCAGGCCAAATTACAACGATCCCCCAGTTTCTCGAAAAACGCTTCGATTCACAAACGCGGACGTTTGTGAGTGTGCTGTTCCTTTTAGCGTTAGCGTTTAGTTTTTTGCCGTTCATTTTATATTCAGGCGCGCTCGCCATGAACGGCCTGTTCGATGTCGCCGGCGTATTTGGGCTCACCGAAATGCAGTCCATATTTCTCATGGTATGGGTCATCGGTATCATCGGAGCCCTCTATGCGATTCTTGGTGGGCTTGAAGCCGTTGCCAT
>CALGUT010000545.1 GCA_937920335.1 uncultured Opitutales bacterium | reverse complement strand
CCTTCGTCTCCCAGGAGGGACATCTTTTTCTGTTCCAGGATTTCCTCTGGAGCTTTGACCCGATTCCAAACCCGGAACTCATCCATTGCGCCTTTGAATGCCCGTAAACGACTTCCTGATTCTCCCAAGATAATGGCTTGGTTTCCGGTTTCGACTGGGCCTATAGCGTTGTCAAAGGGGATTGATGAAATTTGTTCAATTCCGTCTATGAACAACTTCACCTCGCTGATGTTGTCATAGGTCACAGCTACGTGCTGCCATTCGTTTAATCGAATCGAGTTTTCGGGAGTGTTATATACCGAGCGGGTTCCATTGGTGTGATTCAAAGAAACTAGAAGACTGTTTGGATTGTATTGTGTGAAACCGTTTCCGTGCAGGTATAAGATGACGGTATCTTTGTCCATTATGCGTCCGTAGCCCGTCTCACCTTCACCCCAACCAGTGGGTCGTATCCATGATTCGATCGTGAAAGTTGTATTGAGGTGATCATTCTCTGAGCCCTCGATAGTAATTTGATCGTTATCTCCATCGAACAATAGCGCAAAATCTTCCGCAGCGGTAACGGTGACAGTAATTTGGGCCTCTGTTTCACCATCTTCGTCATCCGTTACGACGTAGTTGAAACGATCAACGCCAATAAAATTTTCATCTGGCGTGTAATTGATGTTTAAGAATCCATCCAATTCAGCGAGTCCATTGGTGGGTGGGGTGAAGCTCTTTATTCGCAGGTTATCACCGTCGTAGTCTATGTCATTTGCCAGAACCGGAATACTGACTGGCTGATTCCTTAAAGTTGCTGCATGGTCGTCGCTTGCGTAGGGTCTGGGGATTGCGATGTCTACTTCTGCAGTTCGAATTCCTCCTCTTCCATCATGAATCGTATAGCCGAAACGGTCTCTGCCTTTGAGTCCTTCTCCCGGTGTGTATTTGACGAGTCCTGAAGCGTCGATGGTTACGGAGCTATGTGGCGAGCGGTATATAGAAATAACCTCTAAAACGTCTTCGTCGGAATCGGTGTCATTTGCAACAACGTCGAGGAAGGAGGTTGTTTCGGTGATGATAAAACTGTCTCGGTTTGCGACTGGGGATTGGTTATCCTCTGCTTCGATTTCTGTTCCGTAAATCTCAATGCCCCAAGATTCTGCCAAGTGTTTGTTACCTGTCTTTAAGTCTTGGATAGTGAGAGTCCAGGTACCTTGGCTGGTCTCGTCCAAATGACGAACGGACCAATAGGTCCATTTGGAATATGATTTCTGAGCGTCAGTGTGAGGTTCTGCTAGAAGACTCTCAGTGCCCGATGGCGCAGTGAGCGTTATTCTTAAGTTTCCCCAATCCATAGAGTCTCCCTCGGTAGCTTTTAGGTCGATGGTTACTGCGACATGCTCTACTCGGATATTCTCACTAATGCTATGAAACGCTTGAATACCTGAATTCGAATTATCGGGTATCTGTTGGTTCAACGGAAGTAGGTTGGAGGCGACAATCAGCTCTTCTTTCACCGGCGTCCAATTTTGGGCGACTTTTACCGCCGCCGCGGCATCTACTCGTCCAAAGCCAAAATTGTGGTTTATCCAATAGCCTGCGCCGTTTCTTACCCAGTCATTGTTGGTGGTAGCAACTTTGACTGCAGTCTTCGCGAGAATATGTTGAACGTCCCTCCAGGTAAGATTTGGGTTAGCTTCGAGCATGAGGGCTACGATTCCAGCTACCAAAGGAGCGGCAGAGGAGGTCCCTCCAAATTCAATGCGACAGTCGCCAGGATCGGCTCCGGCAGGTCCCATAAGATCAGTCGTCCTGATGCCGGATGTATCACCATTACTGTGGGCGGTTACGAGCATAGCTGCTCCTGGCTCGCTGTAGTCTGAAAGTTTTCCATGGTCTCCGACGGCCCCTACTGCGATCGAGTAGCGGTGTGCCGCCCAGCCATCGTAATTAACATTGCTCCCTATTGCCCGTCCATTTCCGGCCGCCCAAACGTAGATAGAACCTAGGCCATCTCGGCCATTTTCTATCGCGCTTTTCATTGCAGAAAATGCGAGGTTTCCCGGACCGGACATCCGGGCGCCATCATCGGTACTGGGCCCCCAACTATTGTTGTAAATGTCCACTAAATCCGATCGGTGGGATATGGCCGAGGCCTGTCGGCTAGAGGTTACACCAATGTTTTCATGGATGAGTCTGATACCGAGGATTTCGGAGTTGAACGCAGAACCAACTCCGCAACTCGAATTTGCCGCTGCCCCGGCGACTCCAGCAACGGCCGTTCCGTGAGTCTCGTCGTCAGTATCGGGTGCTGCAGATGCGTCGTTGTCTATGTAATCAAAATCTAGATCAGATCGGTAGTTCGGAGCCAAATCAGGATGGGAACCTTCCGTACCTGTATCAACAATGGCGATGTAGATACCAGCGCCTGAAACACCATAATTCCAGGCTGGGTACAGATTCGCGTCCTCTCCGGCGACATTCCATCGGTCTCCAACATTGCGCAGGTGCCACTGGTCTTTTAGATTAGGGTCTGAAAAGGGGGGGGGAGTCTCATCGTACCGAAGGGCAAATGTTTCAATGATCTCTTGTTCGAACCATGTTACTCCAGGTAATTCATAAAGGATTTGCTGCGTGAGTTTGGCGTTTGCTTCTTCATCTGATCCAAGGATGCGAACCACATAAACTCCCGAAAAAGGAGCCACCGGCTCTATAGATTCTGCACCCAAAAGTGTGAGGATTTTTTGTTGGGACACATCCGTTGCCAGTTGAAGGACCCATGTATCCGAAATGGCATAAGATCTGGCCCATTGTGCATCATTTGCATGCGCGTCTCGTATATCGTCAGCACTCAATTGGGGGTAGGGGCTTTTCTCAACAGAGGCATGTCCTGCTTTGGGCGATTCGTATTTGGCCTGGATCGGCTCATTCGAAGGTTCAGAAACCGGATGCGAAGCGCGAGTTTGATCGATCTCTGGGTCACACGATTGCTTAGTAAAGCTAAGAAACAGTACAGCGCCAAACCCAGCCAGGGCTAGGGATATGGTCCATCTCTTATGTGGTGACATTTACTGAGTTCCCAAGTGTTACGGACGGGAGAGAGTTCTGGATTCTATTTTGTTCATAATTCCTGTAAGGCAATACACATATGTCGTTACAGAACACGTAGTTAGATAGCGATTATCAGATATTGTTGAAAGAACCAGTAGCTACTCTGAATGGACTTTCAATGTAATAAATGAGGGGAGATTTCTGATCTTTACTGATCTATTTACAAAAAAACCGCTGTTCGCAAGCGGTTCTTAAAAAATGGCGGGATAGACGAGACTCGAACTCGCGGCCTCCGGCGTGACAGGCCGGCGCTCTAACCAACTGAGCTACTACCCCTTGGATTTGAAAGATTGAAACGTATGAGCAGGAAATAATTTGTAGTCAAGGGGGATTCTTCTGGAAATTAATATTTTTTCGAGAATCGGATTCGAAGACTCTTAGATTGAGTTTTTTTATTCAACAAGCAGGCTTTGTTTTGATGGCTGTTTCCAAGGGTAAAACGATTGGTCGTTATGAGAGTCAATTAGGTTCTAGATCTAAGTTAGGTCCCTTGGTATGGGCGTTTATTATCCAAGTTGGGATACTGCTCGTCGCGGTTTCTGTGGTCGTGGTAATTCCAAAGATCAAGCGGGATCCGGAGTTTGTTGCCAAGAAAACGATTTATCTTCCTCAACGGGAATTAGAACACTCGGTAGCCCTATCCGAGTTTCAGCAGGTTGCCAGTAAACCAACTCTCATGGATCGTCTCACCAGTGAATCCTTACTGAATTCCGATCTTCCGTCGATACCGAGTCTGCCGACACAAGATTTCAATCCATTTGAAAACCCTGTTAGTTTGCTCAATGATGCAGCTGCACTGCTTGGAGACTCTGGTCTCATGGGGTCTTTGGAGGGGCTCAGTTCAGAATCGTCGAGGTTTAGCTTCTTTGGAATCGAGGATCAGGCCACGCGGATTGTCATCGCCTTCGATATTTCACAATCCGTCGTTACAAAGGCCAAGAAAAGTGGCTTATCGATGCGCCAGTTACAGGAGGAAGCGGTCAAACTGATCGAAGGGCTCAACGCAAATACGCTCTTTGGAATTATTCAATTCAGTCGAAACTACGATTTCTTTGAGGATTATCTGGTGACTGGAACAAAAGCGAACAAGGAGGCCGCCATTGTTTGGTTGAACGAAGAGTTCAGGACGGATGGGCGTTCGCCGAGAAGTTGGATACGAAGCCCTGTCAATGGCATTCAATCAGTCGTGGAAGCTGCGTTTGCGTGGCAGCCGGATGTGGTGTTTGTCATTTCAGACGGCGACTTTCAAAGGACAAATTCGGGGGGAGGGAGTCAGAACGTGCCGTGGGAAGACTTATCGCGAGGAATCCACCAACTCCAGCAGGAATCTGAAAAAGGCGTAAGGCTGCATTTTGTTGGTTTCCAGGTGAAAGAGGCGCACCAGAATGAGCTTAAAAACTTGGTGCGAAAGTATAAGGGGCAGTATCGAGAGCTCTGAAAAGTCGCTAGACCGGCGTTCGCTCAAGAACCACTGACTCCCAGGTCTTGAATTCTCGCTGAATACCTTTGTTCAGGAGTCCGGCTTTTATCTCTGAGAATGTGGGTTCGTCGATCCCTTGGGAAGGATCGCCGGGCAGATCGGGCCTTACCTGACGTGCGAGGTACCAACAGGCCCAAGCGCGCCATCTTTTTTGTTCAATTCGCCCTCCTTTGACTCGGCTTGCGAGGTGTTGGAAATGTACTCTAGGGTTTCCTACGAAATCTTCTTCCAGATAGTTTTGGATCATCCACGCCATTGCTTGATAGGGTAGAGGCCAGGCCTCCAGTTGCAGTTCATCTCCTTTTAGGTCGCTTAGAAGCGCCCGATCTACTGCTAACATCGCTCTGGCCGGGAGTTTCCTCAGCCAGAGAACCTGGGCGTATTTTAGTGCCGTCAGGTAAAATTCAATGTTTCGAATATTCTTGAATGCGTTTAAGGACTGCCAGTTCATCGCGAGGTCAGGGTCTGGTAGATAGGGACAAGGGCGAGTTTCTGGCATAGTAACGGGAGAGAGGATGCGTGTGGGACCGGTCTGAGGTCAATTTTGCTTTGATAAAAAAAGCCCCGGAACAGGTCCGGGGCTTGGTTCATTTTCTTTTAGAGATGCATCCGCGGTTAAAAACTAGGCGAAAAGCCGGAAGTGGTTCCCGGTTTGACGACAAAGTTTTCACCTTGAGACCAATCTGCATCGTTGATCAGGAATTTGATTTCAAATGCCTTTTTGACGGTGGTGGAAGTCCACTGCCATGTATCGGCATCTACATTTTCCATGATCGTTCCAGTATTCCAACTAAGTCCCGGTCCGTCGCCTCGCAATACGATGGTATTTCCCATACCGACGTCATATTTTACGATTACGGTTGTGACCGATTTCTTGGTTGCTGTCTTTTTCACAGCTTTCTTGGCCGGAGCCTTTTTTGCTGTGGTTGTTTTGACCGCTACTTTCTTAGCCACCGTCTTTTTGGTGGCAGTCTTTTTAGTAGCAGTCTTTTTCGTTACCTTCTTAGCTGGCATCGCTATGTA
>CALGUT010000544.1 GCA_937920335.1 uncultured Opitutales bacterium | reverse complement strand
TTATCAATATCGGAAGTGTCTCAGCTAAAATACCACGTGTTAACTCCGCGCCCTATACCACATCCAAATTTGCCTTGGAAGGTTTGACGCGTTCACTCGCGCTCGATGGACGAGAGTATGGCATCTCGGTTGGGGTGCTTCAACCGGGTAACACGATGACTGGTATTTGGGAAGGGCGTGTAGCAGCGGTTAATGAGGAAGGCTATATGATGCCAGGCGATTTGGCAAAGGTCGCCCTCTCCATGGCGGCGCTACCCGATGGTGTTTCGATTCTCGAAAGCACCATTCTGCCGATTAGTATGCCGTTTCTCGGGCGAGGTTAATCTACTGTGTCACTCCAGGCAACGTAATGGTGGGGGATCGCGTCACTCCACCGAATGGTAGCTTCCTCTGGGGTAACTTCGGAAATAGAAGTAAGTTCAATCATCTTGGGGTCTACCATGAATCCAGTCCCATTTGCCTTCATGACGGCCTCTTTACACGTCCAGAATTTGTAGAAAAGCGATAATTGGTCTTTCTGAGAATCCTGGGATGACAACGATGCTTTTTCCACAGCCGTGAAAACTTGTTCTGAGATTCCATTGATATCTCCGAGTGGTCTTATTAATTCGATATCTATACCAACAGGTTGGTCGCTCAATGCGATCGCGATAAAATCTGAGCAGTGAGATAGGTTGAACTCGATGGGTCGTTCTCCGGATGGCAGTTCGATATAGGGTTTCTTATGGGCGGATTCTTTTCTCTGAATCCTGGTGTAGTTATCTTCAAGTCTGGATTGCAGCACCGAGTTTAAGACTCCATGGGCTGCAATAAACTGATGTTTTGCTCCTTCGTGTTTAAACCTTTGTGCGCGTTCTGTTTCAAGGTCTGTGAGATAGGAATAGCACCGTTCGAAAGAAGAGTTACCAACGTCAAGGGAAACACACCAGATTTCCATGTTGGACCTGTTATTAGATACTTCGAAGCTAGGTTGTTGTCCGTCTAGAGCGGCGTCCAGATTCATCGAATGAATGGGAGCATTCCAATGTCTGTATGTAGCTATCTCAAGCATGGGAATAGCCTAGGTAAAACATCCTATTGATCGAGATGTTTAACGATCGCATCAGCGACTTCTATCACGTATGGCTCTTCAAGGATAGAGTGGTGATCTGAGACGTTGTGGTAGATATGCCGTTTCTTTGGGTCATCAATGAGTCTATCCCAACCGACGTCTGGATCTCTTCTGGAATAGACAGTATCGCATGCGATTACCACAATTTCTCCTTGGTATTTTTCAGGTTTGTAATCTCTTGCTGCACGAAAGTGTACCTCCGTTCGGTGTCTTGTTGTTTCTGGAAGTAAGGATGTGTCGTAGTAATCTTTAGCTTCGTCTTTAAACCCTTTCTCACCAGGAATGACTGCTCGGGTTAGCCTGTTTAGGATCTTAAGAACCTTATTGGTCATTCGAACAGTATGTTGCCACAGGTTTTCTTCTCTGAAAATAGCCCACAGGTAGCGAGGTCTGAACCGTATGAGCTCTGCGAAGCTTAGTTCTATTACGAACAGTCCCTTTGGTGGCGTTCCTTGTTTCTCGAGAACAACGGCCATGTCGTAAGCCACGATACCGCCAAAGCAGTAACCACCGAGGTAGTAGGCGCCGTCCGGATATAGTTTTCTAATTTCTTTTAGATATAACTCTGTGAGCGGTCTGATCTGTTCCTCTGGTTCAAAAGGCGCCTGAACTCCGTAGATGGTGAGGTCTTCAGGGAGATGCTTAATAAGGTTTTTATAATGAAATATGCTGACT
>CALGUT010000543.1 GCA_937920335.1 uncultured Opitutales bacterium | reverse complement strand
CACTGGAGATCTACCGTATGACCAGAGTGACTACAGAGTGATCGGGATAACTTTCGTCAGAGATCCGGTCGATAGACTTATTTCCCACTACTACTATAGCAGGAACTTGATTGAAAAAAACGATGCCCACAAATGCAGCACCTTAGAGGAATTCGTTTCAATGATTAAAACTGACCCAGCAGTCCATCAGCGATGGATAAACACTCAGTCGAGCGCACTCGAACTAACGCTGGATGAAACCAAAAAGAGGATTTCAGAAGGTCAGTTACATGTATTCCCAACTAAACGATACGACGAATCGTTGGTCGTTCTAAATAAACTTTACCCCTCAGATTTTTCGGATGTTTCCTATGCCCGTAAGAATGTGAACAAAAAGAGGCCCAATGCGAAGCATCTAGAGCTTATCGAACAGATCCGAGACATGACACAAGAGGATCAGAAGCTCTATGACCTCTCTCAGTCTCATTTGAACGAACTCATATCCTCCAAGTTCGAACCAGGAGAGATGCAGGCAACGCTCAAACGGCATCGGAGAAATTGTAAAGTTCGTTCAGTTTTCCTGGATCCATTGACGAACTCTTGTGAAAAAGTGACTCGAGGAATGACTTACGTGAAACTCTCGTACCAAACGAAAGCAACCAACCAGTAGACTACTGAGCTCCGGCGACGACTGTCTCAATCCATTGAGAAGATACGTTCGCTCCTGACACTGCCGTCACTAAGATTTCTGTTCCCACTTCAATATCCGGTAAGCCTACCAATGGTAAAGTCCCATCTGACAGGCTCCGGGTTCCCATCAGTGGACGCCCATCACGAAATCGCAGGTGCACATCTGCATTCGGAAGCGTTTCGATTCTCGGCAACCTGGAACTGGCAAGTCTGCCGGTCGTCGATGCGGTTCGATCAACCTGACCACCTCCACGGGGGGTATCATTTGGCGAATCAATAATATTCCTAATACGGACGGTCATCAACGGATCCTTCGGTCGTGGATCGAATACGGTCTCCAGAAAATTCCAGGTTTGAGGCTCGTCCGCAGGCGGTATGTCTAAATCCGGATTCATTGCTTTTCCAGAATACAGGGCATGGAGCGTCACTTCCCGACCATCGAGATCAACCATTTCACGCCCAAAACCTTTGATAAACCCACGGCCTTGGTAATTTCGCCCGATCGGCCCACAGGAGGCTTCCAGAACGCGGTGTGCTTTATTTTCAACGACGCTCGCTAAATGAATATCCCCATAGACGCTAAGAATTCCGGGTCTTCCTCCCATTACTTCGACAACGCGATCAACACCCGCCGTCACCCAACCCGAATAATCAGCTGCAACCCGATCCTCCTGACCAAACTTATCCTGTAACTCCTCATCATAAACCTGCCCCGTAAACACAGGAAACATACAGTTAATTCCCGTCATCATAATAAGCGGTGAAGTCTCAGTTCGAATAACTTCCTGAAACCAGGCAAACTGCTCTTCCCCTAGAAGCGTGCGTGTAACATCCCGGCGATCATAGAGAGCTCGTCTGTGCCCCCACCCTTGCTTACCCCAGATATTAGTATCTTGCGAGGAACGCCACAAACGAGATTCCATAACCATCAAAGTGAAGTCGCCGTTCGGCATTTTCCACTTACGCCAATCTTTAGGATTTTCTGTGCCAATCCAATGTTCAGTTCCTTGAATCAAATGATGGTTAATGGAGAAATTGCGCTGCATGTAAAGTGGGTCCTGCCCCAAGTCATCGAAGGTGCGTACCAAAATCTGCTCGGGCCCTTTCACATCATCCA
>CALGUT010000542.1 GCA_937920335.1 uncultured Opitutales bacterium | reverse complement strand
CTGAAAATACCGGCATCACTGGATCGGAACCGTGTGAATCGGCCAGGAACAAACTAGAATCTTATAACACCTTCGACGAATTTATGTCGAATATCTCAGGCCTTTCATGAAAAACATTATAATCATTGATCACCGCGACACGGTTGCTGTGGCCCTCGAGAACCTTGAACCCGGCGCTGCCGTTGCTGACAGGGTTGTTACCGTAGAACGTATTCCGGCGAAACATAAAGTCGCATTGAAAGCGTTTAGTGCAGGTGACCAGATTCACATGTATGGTGTTACGGTCGCTAAGGCCAATCAAGAGATTCCTGCAGGTGGATTGATTACGACTGAGAATGTTACTCACGATACCGATGAGTATTCCGCTTCAGAACGTAGCGATGCTTCTAGTTGGAAACCGCATGACTTATCGAAATGGGAAAACCGAACGTTTAGCGGCTATCATCGGTCGGATGGCCGGGTTGGAACTGCCAACTATTGGATCGTTGTGCCGATGGTGTTTTGTGAGAACCGGAATTTAACCGTCATGCGGGAAGCGATTGCAGAGTCTTTGGGCGTAAAAAAGAGCAGTCATTACGAAAGACTCTTTAAGCGAATGGCGTTTTTAAGAGAGCAGGGTGCTTCCGAAGAGGAATGGCTCAAGGAAAGCTTGCAGACCGAGGAAGAGGCGCAGGAGCGTTTATTTCCCAATGTCGACGGCGTAAAGTTCCTGCTCCATGACCAAGGCTGCGGGTGTACTAGGGACGACGCCCGGACACTATGCGGGTTACTCGCTGGTTATATCACTCACCCGAATGTAGCAGGGGCAACTGTGCTAAGTCTCGGTTGTCAGAATGCAGAGGTGAGTATTTTGAAAGAGGAAATTGCGAAACGAGATCCGAACTTCGATCGTCCGCTTCATATCCATGTGCAGCAGCAAAGTCCCTCCGAGCAGGACATGCTTACGACCGCGCTGAAAGAAATCTTTGTAGGGTTGCACAAAATCAATCAACTGGAGCGTAAACCAGCCCCTCTATCGAAGCTTACCATTGGATTAGAATGTGGCGGCTCCGATGGGTTTTCAGGCCTTTCGGCTAATCCAGCATTGGGGCATTTGTCAGACACCTTAGCCGGACTGGGAGGCACTCCAGTGTTGGCGGAATTTCCGGAACTCTGTGGAGTGGAAAGCGAGCTGCTTAATCGCTGTGTGTCCGACGAAACAGCCAAGCGTTTTCAAGACCTAATGAATGTATATTCACGACGAGCAGAGGAAGCTGGCTCCGGTTTCTATGCTAACCCGTCTCCGGGAAATATTGCTGATGGCCTCATAACAGATGCCATTAAATCGGCGGGCGCGGCGAAAAAGGGCGGTACATCCCCCGTCACGGATGTATTGGATTACCCGGAAATGGCCACGAAACCAGGACTCAATCTTTTGTGTACTCCGGGTGGCGATGTAGAATCAACAACCGCGCTAGCTGGAGCAGGGTCGAACATCATCATCTTTACCACTGGGTTGGGCACGCCGACAGGTAATGTCGTATCGCCTACGATAAAGGTGGCCACAAACTCTGAGTTGGCGAATCGCATGAACGACATTATCGACTTCGATGCAGGACCGATTATTCGCGGCGAGAAAACCATCGAAGAGATGGGAGACGAGTTGCTCGAGTTGGTAATTCAAGTGGCGAGCGGAGAGACGCAACCGCACGCCGTTCGTCTTGGGCAGGATGATTTTATTCCTTGGAAACGAGGAATCTCTCTCTAGGGCAACGTAGCCAGCATTTTCGCCCTGCTTAGAGTTCAATCGGACAGTTTTTTAGCCAGTAATTTGCCCAATAGGCAGGTAGTGGAGCTATTACCTCAAGGGGCTGCTTTCCTTCTGGATGTATCAGTTGGAGTTTTCTGGCGTGAAGGGCCATTGGATGAGATTTATCAGATGGGTTACCATAACGGGAATCACCTGAAATCGGACAACTATGGTAGAGGGCGTGAAGGCGGATTTGATGAGTGCGGCCAGTTTTAGGGAGTGCCTCAATCAGGCTCTTATGGTCCCAGTTCGCCAAGCGCCGAAAAGTCGTAACGGCTTCCTTACCGTTTACGCTATTCACCATCGACCCATCGTCTTTTTTAGAGATACAAGTCTCGACGCGATTCCATGTAGGATTCCAGTCACCTTCGACCCTCGCAAGATAGGTTTTCTTGACGCGTCTTGATGCAAACTGGTGATTGATAGAACTGAGCGCGTTCTTGTTTCTGGCGAACACCAGCACTCCTGTCGTGTCACGATCCAACCGATGACAGGCGTATACGGGCAAACCTAGTTCTTTTCGGATATGATCCGTTAAAGACAACCGCCCGTTTTTGGAAGGTCCCTCAACGATAAAGCCTGCAGGCTTGTTCAGAACTAGAACGTCTGAATCTTCGAAGAGTATATCCATGAACTATGGCGGTTCTTGTTTGCTGTCACATCGGCATTGACCCATGGGCAGTATGCTTTATGCAATGCAATTTTCCAATTCAAACGTCTAAGGAATTCTCCCTAAAACTTACTCGGTGTTTATGAACGAAAAATCTGCCAAAATATTGATTATCGACGATGATGATGAAATACGCTATTCCCTAGCGAGAGTCCTGCAACGGAGAGACTTCGAAGTCATAGAGGCGGGTAGCGGTGAGGATGGAATAAAGGTGGCCGTTAAAGAAATACCCGATATTATATTCCTCGATAACCGAATGGGTGGAATGTCGGGATTGGAAACCTTACAGCACCTAATGGGGGAGCGGGATAGTTTTCATGTGATTATGATGACTGCCTATGGGACGACTCAGACAGCAATTGAAGCCATGAAGTTCGGTGCATTTGACTATATCATGAAGCCATTTGATATGGATAAAGTCCTCAGCTTGATCGATGCAGTCATGGAAGCGAAGGCGGACCGTGAAAGTACCGAGGATTATGAGCCTTTGCTAAACAGTGATGATTACAAAGAGGGCATCGTTGGAAGCTCTCAGCCTATGCAGGAGGTTTTTAAGCAGATCGGTCAGCTTGCAGCAAGTGAAGTTACGATTCTGATAACAGGTGAAAGCGGAACGGGTAAGGAATTGATAGCGAAGGCAGTTTATCAACATAGCCTTCGTTCAGGAGGACCTTACATAGCGGTCAATTGCGCGGCTATTCCTGAAAATCTAATAGAGAGTGAGCTATTTGGGCACGAAAAGGGTTCATTCACCGGTGCGGCTCAAATGCGTAAAGGGAAATTCGAACTTTGCGACGGAGGAACTATTTTTCTCGATGAGATCGGTGATATGGAGCTATCAACTCAAACGAAAGTTTTGAGAGTTTTACAGGAAGGGGAGATTCAACGGGTTGGTGGAAGTGATACGATCAAAGTAAACGTGCGCCTGGTTGCTGCAACGAACAAGAATCTGGAAAAAATGGTCGGGAAAAAGGCGTTCCGCGAGGACCTCTATTATCGGTTAAACGTTGCGCGCATACGGTTGCCGAATTTACACGAGCGAAGTGACGATATTCCTGAATTAATAGACTTTATGCTTCAGCGGCTGGTGAAGCAGAACAAGGGCAAGGTAAAGCGAATCAGCTCAGATGTTCATAACTTACTTAAACGATACCCGTGGCCTGGTAATGTTCGCGAATTGGAAAATGTGGTGAATCGCGCGTCTGTCATAGCTCAGGGCGATACGATCCTTCTCAAGGATCTACCTCCCGAAATCCACGAATGGGCTACGAAAAATCATATAGATTTAAGGAGTGGAAATGGAGGGCCCTCGACAGATGTGGGGGGCTTTGCTGCAAAAAGCTCAGACGAGGTAATAGTTGAGTCTATTTCTGGCTCAAATACCACACAGAGTGCTTACGATCAGCTTTACACGAATCTTCGATCAGAAAATGCTGAAGGAATCTTGGGGCTTATCGAAAAGGCGATGATAGAGCGCTCGCTTACTGAGACCGGAGGCAATCAGGTCAAAACGGCTGCCATACTGGGTATAACAAGAGCTACATTGAGAAAACGAATCGAGCTTTATAAGGAAGAAGCCTAATCTTCGAATCCATTTGGATGCGCGGAATGCCACTTCCAAGCGGATGCGACTATGTCTTCGACATTGTCGTACTGTATGTTCCATCCCAATAATTCTTTTGCCAGAGTTGAATCCGCATACAGCGCAGGCGGATCGCCGGGGCGACGTTCAGCGTATTCGACGGGAATCTTCAGTCCACTGACTTTTTCGACTGCATCTATAATTTCCTTCACCGAGAACGGTTCACCTGAGCCCAGATT
>CALGUT010000541.1 GCA_937920335.1 uncultured Opitutales bacterium | reverse complement strand
TTCTATTGAAAGCCATGGGCGCTGATTTTGTCTGGATTGCCAATCCGATCATACACAGCGATAACACCCTGGATCTCGTCCATTGCACGGCTCCGACTTGTGCTTGTGGTAGTCAATTGTCATTCCGGCTTATGCGGCATCATGAAAGCGGACGCGGGGTCTCTCCTGAAGTGGTGTTGCCTGGAGGCGTTTCAGCATCTGCTGTTCGATTGAGCGTTAATGCAGGTGAGATCGTTTGTCACGTAGGTCTTACGGAACGGAAATCAAAACTCCCTGCCTGTCATACGCAGATTCGTCTGCACGTAGAAAGTTCTCAAGTGGTATTGGAAACTTTACTCTGCACTCATTTCGTCCTGAGTTATGGCGATTTCGAAAAGCCACTATCTTATGCTTCCAAATTCCTGGGACTAAAGAGTGTTAGCACTTGTCTTTCAAATTGAAGACAGCGGACCCGATGGGAATAGGTCTAGAGAAACGGGCTAGTCGGCGCCTGCCGGTTTCATATATTGACCGAAGGAAAGGGATGGACAAAGTAAGGCATAGAATCAAATAAACGCTATGAAGCCTACTTGGACTCTCTCTCGAAAAACCTTTTTAAAAGCCTGCGCTGGAACTGCAGTGGTTGGAACTGTTGGAGCGCTTGCCGGATGTAAACCGTCTAACGGGCCCGTTCTCAGAATCGGACTCGTCAGTGATACGCATTACGCCGATCGGCCACCGGCTGGAATTCGTTTTTACAAGGAGTCGATTTCCAAGTTCCAGGAGTGTGTGGAGAAAATGAATGAGGAGCAGGTGGACTTTATGGTCCACATTGGTGACTTCAAGGATGAGGACTCAGAACCTGTTGAATCGCGGACCCTGCAGTACGTCCATGATTTGGAAGCGGTCTATGCTCAGTTTAAAGGACCGCGCTACCATGTGCTGGGGAATCACGATATCGATAGTATCAGCAAGAAGCAATTTCTCGGAGCAATCGAGAATACAGGTGTTGATCCCCAAGCCACGTATTACTCATTTGATAAAGAAGGGTATCACTTCGTGGTATTGGATGCCACCTTTCGGCAGGACGGTGTGGCTTACGATAAGGGGAATTTTGACTGGAAAGATACCTTCATTCCCGAAGAGCAGTTGTCATGGCTTGCGGCTGATCTAGAGGCAACGGACCAACCAACTCTGGTTTTCGTACACCAATTATTGGATTCGGAGCAAACGATTGAGCATCAGATCAAAAATGCAGCTGCGGTTCGGAAGGTACTAGAGGCTTCGAAGAAAGTGTTGGCTGTATTTCACGGTCACCAGCACAAAGGCGGTCACCACGAGATCAACGGAATCCATTATTATACGATGAAGGCGGTGGTTGATAACAGCGGTCCCGAGAATAACAGCTATGCGATTCTTGAGGTGAACCGGAGTGGGGATCTTACGGTGAAAGGGTATCGCCGTATTGAAGATGTAACACTGTAGCTGCCTGGAAAGTCAGCTCACGGAGTCGGCCGGATTTTGATGTTGCGGAAGTAATGAACGTCGCCTCTTCCATGGTGTTGGATGGCGACACGTCCCTCTTTAAAAGTAGTGTCTTTAACATCAGTGGTCAGGTGTCCGTTGACCCAGATTTGGATGTGATCGCCGACGCAGCGGATGCGGTAGTGATTCCAGGCACCCGGTTTGTAACTGTCTTTGGAAATGGCGTAGAAACTTTCCAGTTCGGCTTTGCTGGGTGGGAATATCCACCCCTTCTTAATCGCATAGAGTGATCCCGATTGCCGGTCAAATATCTCACATTGGTAACCTACTGGGATTTCGTCACAGCGAAAGGCGACACCGGTGTTGTAGTTCTCCAGAGGTGCCTTGATTTCAATCTCGAGTTCGAAATCAGTGAAGACTTCGTTGTGCACTAGCCACAGATTCTTTTTTACGGACATCATTTCGATGACTCCGTCCTTAACTGCGATCTGTTGATCGTCAAAGTTAGGGGTCCAACCGTCGAGTGTGTTGCCGTCGAAAAGATCGACCCAATCGTTAGTGGGACTTTTTGCTGTGCAGCCGAGTGCTAACAGGACAGGAAATAGGATAAATGTGATTTTCAAAATATTGAGTGATGGATAGAGATTCGTTTTAGGTTTATGATAGAGGATGAACGTTCTTTCGAGCTTTAAGACTGGAATTAGTACGCTCATCTATCGTTCCAGCTTTACGTATAGATAGTTTTCGGAATCGACCTTGGTGAATTAGGCGTGCTACGAAGTTTGGATGTCATTGATTACTTCGCATTTAGATTGTCCGACTTCACTAAGTGATGACCAATTGGCTGCTTTTAAGGAAGATGGGTACTTAGTATTCGAAAATGCGTTGAGCCCCGAAGAGATCGCGGAAGCGCGTCAGGGCTTATCGGACATTGTCCGCTCATTTGCATTCAATGAAGAGGTGGCGGAGTACAAACCGAGAAGCAGCGATTCGTCGAGTCATTCAGGGGCAACATTTCGTTCAAAATCCAGTGAGTGTTTCGTGCAGCTGGAACCAGGGTATGATCCGGATCCGAATAAGCTGGATGAGTTGGAGCTTGCTGTAAGGAAGACCATGAGTTTCGAAAACGAGGCAGCTATCTTCAAATCGATTTGTTCCTCGCATCCAAGGATTCAAGGTGTGGTTAAGAGTTTACTGGGTTTGTCAGTTGAGCTGTACCAGTCTATGGCATTAGTAAAACCGCCCACGGGAGGCGTAGAGAAACCTTGGCATCAGGATAATGCCTACTTTGCCATTGAGGATATGAACAAGGTTCTGGGAACCTGGATCGCCCTGGATGATGCAACGGTTAGTAATGGTTGTATGCATGTCCTAGAAGGGGGGCACCTGCTCGGTCCGTTACGGCATCACCACACCTTTGATTGTGAAATTGTTCCGGGACGGATTGATCCGGCATCCGCTACTCCCATAGAACTCAAAGCCGGCGGCATACTTATATTCCATGGAAACCTGCCACATCAGACTCCTGCAAATAGCTCACCCAATCGAAGACGTGCTCTGCAATACCACTATCGTACGAGTGATAACTCGATCATCTCGAAAGACGAATACTTCGGGATTTTCAAAGAATCAGACGGCACACCCGCATCCTGCTCGGCTGCGGTTCCTGAAAATTTCTAAAGTGCTCCCCGGTTGCCTGTTACTCAGGGCGTTTGAGTGAGGTAGGCCAATAAGTCGGACATTTGTTCTGGCGTTATGGCATGTTCGAGTCCCTCTGGCATCAAAGAGCTTCCCAAGCCTTTCATGCTTTTTACTTCTGTTCGGGGAAAGGATTTGCGGATCCCACCCGGGAGAAGAAGGGTGACGTTGCGGGTGTCTTCTGAGTCGATCATTGCGGTAAAACTTTTACCACTATTTAGGTTAAATTCGAAGGCTTGAAACTGAGGTGCGACTTCTTTGTTGGGGTCCAGGATGTTGCCCAATAGGGAATCTTTACCTGCCGTTTTGAAGGTCGTGATTGAAGGACCGAAAGCGAATCCTCGACCATCGTGAGTTTGATGGCAGGTGAGGCAGGTCTGTTCAAATACCGTTTGCCCATTTGCCTGATTACCGCTCATGCTTAGTGCTGGTTGGTAACGTGCTATGACATCGGAGCGGTCTTCTATTCGTGGTAAAACCTGTTCGGCTCGTTTGGCGACTATTGTGTCCTTGTGGTTACGAAGTTTTTGTATCGTATCAGCGGGTACGGTTTTTAGGTCTATCGACCCGGATTGAATGGCTTCCAGCACATGCTGCGCTCCTAGTGTGGTCGTGTTGATACGAGAAATAATTGAGTTCCGTGATTGAGGTGGAAGGTTGCCGAGGTGCGAAACGAGAAAGGCTATGTCTTCAATGCCGCTTGCTGCCTCGGTTGCCAAAGAAACACTTGAAGAGCGATCTGTTACGATCGCCTTGCGCAACGACTCGCTGGAACTTCCCGTTTGAAGGCTTAAGATTTTGAGTGCAAGGATTCGGTGTTGATCGTTGGCTTTGGAGTCTGCGGCGAGTTTACCGGTTTTTTGGTAAAGTTCTGAGAGACTATTGATCGCCTCGAAGCTACTCCAGTTACCGTTCGCGTAGAGAATACCTTCTTTAAGCGCGGTCAACGTATTGATCAATTGATGGGATAGCTCTTTGCGCGTTAACTGATTGAGGGCAGCTTCCACGACACTCCAATCTGTAGTGCGACCCGACAGCTTGGCCAGAGCAACTTCAAATGAAGGAGAGGCGGATACCTGAGCTTGTTTCCAGGCGGCCAGAATTTCATCCCCATTACGTAGTGAATTGAGAATAGTCGCTTCCAGCCAGGGGTCATTCTTCCACTCATTCAGTTGATCAACGAGCGAAGTTTCGCTGGCAAGTTGGGCGGGGAAGGGTTGCTGAAGTGCTTTCGGAGCCACGGTCTTGCCACGCTCGAACAGAAGACGTCTGGCAGTGGTCTGATGCCAATCTCCACTGTTATTACTCGCCAGTTCCAAGAGTTCAGAGTCGCTCGCTTGCGAGAGTTTCGGAATCGGTGTGCGCTTGAAGCCCTCAGGTTCGACACGGTAGATGCGGCCTCGGTCAAAGCCGCTATTGAGGTCGAGGTGTTTCTTGATTCCCTTTGGTAGGGACCAGGGGTGTTCGATAACCTCGCGATACATATCGCAAATATAGAGACAGCCGTCCGGACCGGTCGCAAAACTAGCGGGCCGGAACCAATTGTCGTGGCTGCGAAGAAACTCGGTGTCTTGTTCGTCTTCGGCCCTGATGGCTAATGGTTGAACTTGGCCGGGAGATGCTTTGAGAAGTTTTCGGTGGACCAGATTACTTCCTACGTCGCCGACGAATAGGTTGTTTTTAAAATCACGATCGTAAGCGTCGCCCCAGTAAACATGGATACCGGTGGCCGATGTAAAGTAGCCCGATACCCGTCCGCCTCCTTCAATCATGCCTTTAACTACTCCGGATACACGCCAACGGGTGCGAACAACCCGCCACGGTTCATCGTCGCTGATTCTGAAAACGGGGGCAGCAGCACCATCATTGGGAATATCGATCAATGCTGGTGGTAGATCGTAGTAGGGGTTTAATAGGACTTGATTGCGTTCGTAAGCCACCCATTGCGCGTGGTGCGAGTTGCTACAGACGAAGCGTCGACCTAATGAATCAAAGCTCATTCCATACTGGGCAGTTCCGTTCTCAGCACGAAAGTCCAGGGTTTCTGGATCGAATGAAAAGTCGGCGCCGCGGATAGGAACAGGTTCAAAAGAAGGATCGCCTGGTTTACTAACAGTTCCTCCATTAGCGGCCGTCGCACCCCAGATGCGATTGTCGGGTCCCCAACGGAAACTGTTAAAGAGGGCCTGCATATTGAGTTCTGGTTTACCGCTTCCGAAGCCCGTGAAGATGAGTCGTTCTTCGTCGCTTACTCGGTCGCCATCAGTGTCTTTGAAATAATAGAGATCAGGGGTTGCTCCTACGAAGACACCACCTTTGTAGCAGACGATTCCGGTGGGCCATTTTAGATTGTCTTTGAAAATAGTCGAACGCTCGAATCGTCCATCACCATCTTCATCCTCCAAATAACGGATGCGGCCAAGGGCTTCTTCACGACGCTCGGAGTAACCCCGCATCTCGATGATATAAAGTCCGCCATCTTCGTCGAACGCTATGGCAATCGGGTCAACCACGTCGGGTTCGTGGGCCGCTAGTTTAAGTTGAAAACCCGGGCGTATTTCGAAGGTGTCCAATACGTCGGCTGGTTCTGTCGCGGGGATGCGGGGGAGTTGAGCCGGATCAATTTGAGGTTCCTGTCCATGACTGCTGGTCGAAGCAATGATTAGAAAGCTGAGAGCAGGGAGTCGTTTGAGATGGCGTATTCCCCATTGCAGACTGGGTTTTACGGGAAACGATGAAAAAGACTGGCGAAAAAAGTGGCGGTGTTTTTTGATCACTGAATTGCCATGTTGATAGGAAGAAGAAAATTTGCAATCACTGCTGCATGTGGATTGGCCAGCTTGGCCATTTCCCAAGGCTGCTCAAGGAAAACGAAGGAAGAGGTGATCGATATTCACCAGCACCTTAATTATGTGAACCGGAGCAATCCGGACTTTATTTCGCATCAGGAACGTATGGGAGTAACCCGCTCGGTGCTGTTACCGGCCGGTTCTTATCTGAATGTCGAATCTACCCATTTCGGTGAATCGAACGGCCTTGCAGCCAATATATCTGTTACGCAATCGGCTTATGAGCTGACACAGGAACACCCGGACAAGTTTGTTTATTTCTGCTGCGAAGTGCCTGATACCGATGGAGCGATCGATACGATGGAGACGTGGCTCAACAAGGGAGCGGTTGGAATTGGTGAGATGAAGTTCAATATCGACTGCGATTCAGAACCGATGATTCGCGTTTACGAGCTAGCGAACGAATACCAGGTTCCGGTGCTCATTCACTTTCAGCATGGCATGTATAATCATGGGTTTGAGCGTTTCCACAAAATTCTGACGCGTTTTCCCAAGGTGAATTTTATCGGTCATGCGCAAACCTGGTGGGGAAATATTGATGCGAAGCACGAGCAGGAGGTTATGTATCCAACGGGTCCGGTGACTGCCGGTGGATTGACCGATCGGTATTTGAGTGACTATCCGAATATGTATGGAGACCTTTCAGCTGGCTCGGGCAAGAATGCTCTGGATCGTGATCCGGAACATGCCGTTGCCTTTCTGGAACGACATCAGGATAAACTGTGCCTGGGGACCGATTGCCCGGATATAGAAGGCGAAGGGGAAACTTGTAAGGGGTCGGGACAAATCGAAAATGTGCGAAAGTATGCGTCAAACCCAGTGATTCTGGAAAAAATATTCTCCAAGAACACTCGGAGAATTATTCAGATTGCCTAGTTACGAGTGATGCGTCCCGTATTGATATTCGTTGCGACTCTTTCGCTGAGTCTTAGCTATCTGACGGCGGCCGATTCGGAGCGACCGAATATATTGATCATCACAGCTGATAACCTTGGTTATGGAGATTTGCTGGTTTACAACGCAGCATCCGAGATCATTGCACCCCGTCTGGATCAACTCGCAGAAGAAGGTACACGACTCACCAGTTTTTATACCGCATCTCCTACGTGCACGGTATCACGCGCTTGCTTATTAACGGGGCGGATTCCGCAACGGCATGGATTGTTAGAACAATTATCCGGCCTGGAGGGCAACTACGGAGTCGGACTCGATCATTCGGAAGTATTAATTTCACAGGTCTTAAAGGCCGCGCCGACGCCTTATGTGACCGGCTGTTTTGGTAAATGGAATATTGGCTTTGCCGAAGGGTCTCGTCCAACTGAACGGGGATTTGATGAATTCTTGGGGCACGCATCAGGTAATATGGATTACTACACTCATAACTATCGTATGAGACACGATTTGTATAAAGGCGTGGATGAACTGTATCGAGAAGGAGAATACGCAACGGATATCTTTGCCGATGCTGCGATCGGTTTTATTGAGCGACAATCGAAGCACGAAAGTCCCTGGTTTTGTTACTTGCCGTTCAATGCCCCTCATTTCCCGAGTGTTAGGAATAAGAAGCCGGGCGAGCCCAATAATTACCAGGCACCCGATTGGGCCTTTGAACTCTATGGATGGTCGCCGGACGAAGCGGATCCGGTTAAACGATATGCGGCGGTCGTAACGGCCCTGGATCGGGCGATCGGTCGTGTGCTTGATTCGCTCGAGGATGCAGGAGTGGCTGATAACACATTTGTATTCTTTATGTCGGATA
>CALGUT010000540.1 GCA_937920335.1 uncultured Opitutales bacterium | reverse complement strand
ACGATATCAATTGATGTAACTGAATATCACGCACCTGGTGATGCCAATGATGACGGAATTCCAGATGGGTACGCGAATGAAAACCTTGGCCGCCCTGTCCTAGACTGGGATGCCAACAATACGACTACCGAAGCGTGGGAACAGGAAACCTTTCGTGCGACTATCTTCGGCACGTTGGATTTCCGTGATATGGTCGATGGTAAGCTCGGAAAGATTCTGGGTAATCATACGCTTACTGGACTCTACGAGGACAGAACCAATGATTCGTGGAGCAAAAATGTGCGTGGATCCTGGTGGGCCGATACCGGACTATGGCCCGGTTCTGGAGCAGTTTCAAACGGTCTGAGCGACAATTTCCGCCGGATTGTAAAGAGTCAGATTTATCTAGGACCGGACACCAGAGGCTTAAGCAGTCCTGATCAAGTTCGCCTTGATGGTGGTATCGAGGTTCCTTTCCCAGCAATCGGTGACACCTACGGAATTCACTACTTCAACAATACAGGTTCTGTAGATGCTGGAGAAATCAATACCTGGAGAATCATCGAGAATATCTCCGGTGCGAATATTGCCCAATCCCAACTGGAGTCTACCGCGTTCAGTCTTCAGAGTCGCTTCTTCAACGATCACATTGTCGCCATGTATGCCACTCGTAATGATAAACAGACTGTTTATCAGCGCCTGCAGGAAACGGTAGACTACGGGGATCCATCGGATCCTGCTTCAGGGGGACGTCCTTTGAGACTCGACCTTCCAGGAATCAACGAAGTGGATGGTACCTTCAATATGGATCTTATCCAACTTGAAGATACGCCTGCCAGCACGGCTGAAGACGATACTGTAACTTGGAGTCTCGTTGGAAAGTATCCTGAAGAGCTGATCGGTGATCTGCCTTTTGGAATGGATCTGACTGCTCACTACTACGAGGCTGAAAGTTTCCAGCCGGGTGGTATTTCCAATAACGTTCTGAATCAGCCTCTGGCCAGTCCGTTTGGTGAAACCGAGGAGTATGGGTTTACGCTATCCCTTCTTGAGAATAGACTGTCGATTCGTATGAACTGGTTTGAGACGATCAATGCGTCGGCTCGCACGGGTGGAATGAATGGGCAGCTTGCTCAAGTAGTAGGACGTTTTAACTTCTTCCTGACTCGTATTGCTGATCAGGAAGACTCCGGTGGAGCTTTGTATCCTACCGGATATGATGTCGACAATCCTGCTAATAGCACTGGCCAAGGAGCGCTTACGCCACTTACGGTTCCGAATAACACGACCCGGAACACCGGAACTGACGCTGACTTGATCCCATTTGTAACTAGCTTCAACGAGTATTACCAAGGGCTGATAGATCTTATCCCTGACAAAGTTCAGTCGGTCTACAACTTCCAGATCAACAGACTTGAGAGTGGTTCAATCAACGTCGAAAGCACTCCGATCCGTGGGTTGAATTCTACTCAGGACTTTGTAGCAACGGGTAAGGAAATCGACATCACCGGGCGGATCACTCAGAATTGGAGTTTGTCAATGAATATTGCTCAGCAAGAAACTGTGACGTCTAACACCGGTCCAGTGGCCATCCCATTGTCATTCGAGCTCGAAGCGGCAATCCAGGAAAATTTCGCTGGAGAGCAATGGGGCTGGTGGGCCATTCGTGATTCACCGGTTCAGGGTGAAGCAGGCACTTTGGGCACTCGTTATTCAGCTGTGACTCGTGAGATGCGGTTACAAGCGGCTAAGGACGACACCGCCTCCCAGGAACAACGGGAATGGCGGGTCAACTTGACCTCGCGCTATGAGTTTACCGAAGGTGCGCTGAAAGGCTTCGCCGTTGGTGGTAGCCTTCGTTACCAAAGCGAGATTGCGGGCGGTTACCCGAATCTACTTGATGAGTTCGGAAACGTAGTTCCTGACGTTGCAAATCCTTGGTTGGGACCCGATTCAATGGATGGGGATCTCTTCATTCGTTACCGTCGTCAGCTTACGGACAAGATTGATTGGAGCATTCAGCTGAACGCCCGTAATCTTTACCGTAGTGATGGAGCGAAGGATATTCCAATCGCATTCGATCCAGACGGAACAGTGTCTCTCATTCGTATTCCAGTAGAGCAACAGTTCTTCCTCACGAATACGTTCAGTTTCTAAACTATTCAAAAATAGTTTTTTATATTGAGGGCCGGTCTCGTAGTAGGGCCGGTCCTTTTTTGTACCCGACGTTAATTACTGCTTAGGCAACGAGCTCAGTGCCTGGTTTAATACCGCGATCCATTCCCGGTTTTTTGCGGCCCGTGCCCGCTCCAGTGAAAGCTCGAGAAGCTTACGGCTGGAGACTTCGTCGCCTGTATTCTGAAGCATCTTGGCTACGAATATCTGCCCGCTCGGAAACGGTAAACTACTAATCCATTGTTGGTTCGGGACACGTTGGTCAGCCGGCAGGTGAACTAACCATTCGAGGTGCTCTTCAGCTTCTTCATTTTCTCCGAGCAGTATGGCTTTACCGGCTGAGAAAATCCGAGCGCCCTTGTGATCGGTCTTTCTGCTAATCGCTTTTTTCAGGTAGTCTGAGTGAACCTCGATATCGCCGTTGGATAACGATTGAAGTGCTAGTGCGAAGCAGGCATCTGCCTGGATGGCACGTACCTCTGGACTGTCTCCGTTTGAATCAGCGGCAAGTACAAGGTGCTTGTTGGCGACCTCAAGTTCGTTGATTTGAGAATAGATCGTTCCCAATCGTAAATGAAAAGCAGGTGAGTCTGGCTGGAACTCCAATCCATCGTTTAGAAGATCGACGGCGCTGGATACTCGATTGCTCGCGATGTATGAATCTGCGAGTTGGATACGAATGTGTTCTGACTCCGGAAATTTCTTGAGATAGTCTTTCAGGAGAATCTGAGCCTCTAGGCTGCTGGAGTATGAGCTGAGGAGTTTGTATAGATTTATGAGAATGAGAGTGTCTTGCCCGTCCATTTCCAGACCCTTCTCATAAAGTGTGCGAGCCTTATCAAATTGCCCCATTCGCTCTTGGATGATGCCTAGATTGTTAACTGCCGTAGCCAGGTTTGGGTTCACTTCTAAAGCCTTATTGAAATAGATGGCCGCTTTATCCAGGTCTCCTGTATCTATGTACTGGATGCCGATTTCTACGTAAAAGGCTGCTTCGCCCATTTGCTCTCGGGTGTACGTCAATTTGGCGTCATTCAGTGTGTTTCGGTCTTCCTCGTTATTGAGTAGCACACTCAGTTCCACTTCGCCCATCTCATCGGTTGAATTCCACCCAATTATGGTGCGTTTGGGAGGATCAAAGGGGTTGTGGATATTACTCGCCGAGTTGTCGTACTCGTAGCGCATTACAATCTCAGACTCTGCGGGTAGGGGAATCGGTTCCTCAAAATGATAGCTACGTTGCCAGTAGAAGTCCCAGTCTGGAATACGCAGGAGGGGTTGCTCCTCTCCGCTCGGGAGCATGGCGAATACTTTGAGGTCCTTGCCGAGATAGTGCACATGCGGAAAGACGCCGAGCACCTCTACTGAAATCGGAAGGACAAAGGACTCCTCTATGACATAACTGGGTTCGCCTGCAGGAATATCAATTTCAAGGGTGGATATCTGGATGTTGTCTATCGTTTTCGTCGGATGATCATTTGTGAAATAGAGGCCTATTTGTGGCTGAATACGCTCTTGTCGCCCTGTCGGTGACAGATGCAATCGTAGTACTAAGTCCGAGCCTGGCTCCAGAACCACCGGCGCTCCGTCAATCGCTTCGAAGGGTATTTGGCCAGGAGTCCAGCCGACAAAATAGCCTGAAGGATTTTCCGCTTTCCCAAGTGACATTCCTTCAAACCCCGGGCCGTCTTCTTTGACATCTTTGTCGCGAGACCAGGTTGAAGTATCGACTACGATTTGGGTGTGATGAATTGCCAGTCGAGCATTGGGTTGAAACTCAACCGCCCGCACGAATCGCTTTTCCTCAATTGGTAGCGGGATAACGATGTTGCGATATATATCCAGCCCATCTGCTTGTAGCAAAAAGGGAGTATCCATGTTTAGGATAAGATCGGGAGTCCCCAATTCCCAGGCACCCGACAGCGTTTCCCAATCAATGACCTGTTTTCCGGTTCCAGGCGCCTGACCTGTTTCATACCAGGTCTGAACCAAGCGAATCTGATTCTCAGTCAAACGCCTTTCTCCCACGATCGCAGGCCCATAATGTGGATCTGCTTTCCACGGTGGCATAAATCTCGACTCTGTAACTTCTGCGATCTGACGGGCTCGCTTCTTCACCTCTGTGTAGCTCAATAGACTGAACGGCCCTATGCCTCCAGGGTTATGGCATTCGACGCAGTTACTGTTTAGAATAGGTGCGATATGGTCTGAGAACGTAACTAATTGGGGCGACAGGTTCTCTACTGGCTCAGCGCCTGAAGTATGATTCGATCCCTTGTCAGTAGCCTTGTTACAGCCAAGAGGGCTGGTTATGATTAGGATGCAGAAAATAACCTTCAGTCTGTGAATGGGGTTTCTACTATATAGCTTTCTTTCAAAATCCATCGCTCGAATGAAGCTGACTTGTTTCTAGCTGTAATCAATGGTTAAGCATCGAGTGAACATTCGTTCTTCTCATTATAAACGATGTCTTAGCCTATTCCTGCCTTCCGGATTCCCGAGGCAGTTTCAAGGCCAGCCTAGCCGCCGTTGTTGGAATCGTTTGATTCGAAGAGTGAGGGTTATTGCGTCACAGGGGCACCCTAACCTTGATTGTATTTGTGATCGTGATACGGATTGGTGTTTAGACTTGGATTACGGGGTCGAATTGAGACCAGAATAATAGGATCACGATCAGGGTTTTTGAGAGGCGTTATGCGAGGGGGCTCTTTGTGATGTTCGCGGGATTGAACGGGATATTATAGTCCACCGTTTCGTTCTTGGGATTTACAACATAGCCCGATCGAGTGACGAGCTCAGGTCCAGAGAGAAACTCGTCTCGAGTTTGCTCCAACAGCTGATTGAGGCGATCATCGAGCTTCTTTTGCAGGGTGGCATGAGACGGTTTGTTAACCAGGTTGTCCATTTGAAAGGAATCGGTTTCGTTGTCGTAGAGTAACCAGGGACCTTTGAGGTCGCGACAGTAGGTATAACGGGTAGTGCGCACGCCACGATACTCGCGACCACCTCTATCGCGACTCCATTGTCCGAAGGGTGCGGGGCATTGGATTAAGGCTGCGTGTTTTGCGTCCGGTTCTTTGCGCCCCAGAATTTCTGCGGAGCGATCGATGCCCTGGACTTCCTCTGGAATCGATACTCCCGCCAAGCCTAGGAGAGACGGCATGATATCAGGCGTATCGAGGGGCATGGAAATTTCTCGGGCCTGATTCTTCAGCGCTTCCGGCCAACGTAGCAGAAAGGGAACCCGCAACGATTCATCCCAGGGCTGCTGTTTCTTCATGGCTCCCCGTGAGTGAAGCATGTCGCCGTGATCAGAGGTATATACCACGATGGTGTTTTCTGCGAGACCGGTTTCCTCCAAGGTCTTTAAAAGGTCGCCCAAACAATCATCCAAGGCGGTCATATGGGCATAGTAACCCTTATAAGTTTTGATCGCTTCCTCCCGCTCATCTTCTGGAACGTTTTTTCTAAGGGTGATATTCTTGTCAGCGTAGAGCTTGTGATACTTTTCGGGGGCTGTTTGGTAAGGCGCGTGAGGGGGTCCCCAAGAGATAAAGAGGCCGAAGGGAGAATCCGAACCCGATTGGGCATGCCTTTCTAAGTAACCTTGTGCGTCCTTGGTTTGCGCGATCGCATCGTATTCTGGCCAATATTTTTTTTCTGGAGAATCGCCGTAGTAAGGGGACTTGTTATAGTCGTGGGTGCATTCGAGTGTGCGCCAATACTTGAAGCCCTGACGGCGTTCGGGTGGCGTGAAGTTTTCGCGCCCTTGGCCGTCGATGTGCCATTTGCCGATCCAGCCGGTTTCATAACCGTCATCATTCAGGCAATGCGCGATGCTACGATGGTCAGTGGCCAAAGACAGATCGTTAAGATACAGTCCGTGTGTAAGCGGATATTTGCCGGTGATGAGGGTCGCCCGGTGAGGGCAGCACACAGGAATGCCCGAAACGGCGTGGGTGAAGTTAACGCTCTCGCTGGCTAAGCGATCGATATGGGGGGTAATAACATCTGAGTTCCCGGCGTAGCCATGATCACTATGGCGCCATTGGTCGGAGAATATATACAAAATATTCGGTTTCATCGGCTGTGCGTCGGCTTTGGAACAAGCGGTTGGAAGCGTAGCCGCTAGCGAGGCGGCTGCAGTTGTTTTTATGAAATCGCGGCGATTGATCATTTAAGATGGGTGCTCGAAGGGAGTCCTGATTGTTGAAATGGGGTCGTTTTATTCGGGGTAGGTATGAGTGAGAATGGTTTTTTTGACGATCCAATTTTGTCTGCGGCTGTCAATGTGTAGCATTTATCGCTGAGAAATTGAATTTAACTTATGGATGTTTTGCTTTTGGCTCTTTGATTATGCTCTGGAAGCTTATAACTCAATTCACCCTTACTTGTCTTACTCTCGGAGTTTGCTCTGAACTCGTTGCGACCGAGAAGCCGAATCTTCTCATCATTTGCACGGACGAACACAATTTCAGAACCTTGGGATGTTACCGGGAACAACTCTCGGAAGAACAGGCATTTGTTTGGGGACAGGGAGTTGCGGTAGAAACACCGAACATTGATTCGTTGGCGAAAGAAGGCGCTCTGTGTACCAGTTTTTATGGTACGACTCCATTGTGTGGGCCATCGCGGGCGTCTCTGATGACTGGGCTCTATCCTCATGCGACTGGAGTGCCCATAAACAATGAGTCATTGACCGATGATATGGTGACCTTTGCGGAGGTGCTTCGGCTAGAGGGTTACAAAACGGGTTACATCGGAAAATGGCACTTGGACGGTATGGCAAAACCGGGTTGGGCACCGGCCAGAAAATTTGGATGGGAAGACAATCGCTACCTATTCAACCGGGGTCATTGGAAGAACCTGATCGAGACTCCAGATGGTCCCCGTGTGAATGCGCCGATCGGTGCGAACGGAGAACCTACCTACGATCTGGGGGATGCGGATGAGAAGAGCTATACAACCGATTTCCTTACGGCCCGTACGATTGAATTTATGGATGAACATCGGGACCAACCGTTTTGTGTGATGCTGAGTATCCCTGACCCCCATCAACCGGATACGGTGCGGGCACCTTATGATCAGATGTATTCGCATCTTGATTACAAGACTCCGAGGACGCTTTTTAAAGCTGACTCACAAACACCAGATTGGATAGTTGGAAATGAAAAGGATGCTGTAGACGACTCTTTGTTCCAAAATGAAGATATGGCTGGGTACTTCGGGATGGTTCGATTGATCGATGACAATGTAGGGAGGCTTTTGAGATTTCTCAAAGACCGTTCGTTGGATGAAAAGACTATGGTCGTATTTGTGTCTGATCATGGGGACCTATTGGGAGAGCATCGTCGATTGAACAAGCGATTGCCTTATGAAGGCTCGGCCATAGCGCCGCTGATTGTGAAGTTTCCTGATAGAATCCCGAGCGGAAAGATTATCCATTCGGCAATGACTACTGCTGACTTTCCCACAACTGTCCTTAGCATCTTGAGCGGAAGTTCGTTTCCGAATGTAGTTCATGGTCGGGATCTTTCGGTTCAGTTTCTAAGCAAAGCCCATGTCGTCCGAAATGAGGACGTGACTTATATGCGTGGAGTCATGAGTCCATTGGGTCCCCCTCCGTATTGGGTAGCTGCGGTCAGTGACCGCTACAAGCTGGTTATTGGGAAACAGGAAACGCCGTGGTTGATCGATTTGCAGAAAGATCCAGATGAGGTAATTAATTTCTATTCGGATCCGGCGTACAAAAAGATCGGCCAAGACTATGCTAAAACGCTCGAGCGGTTGCTAATTGAGGCAGAAGATCCGGCTTTAGACGATCCAGATATTGTACGTTGGTTTAACTAGACCGCTTAAGTGTTTCGAAAGAGATCCTGTGAGTTTATGAGCTTGTGAAGTGGACAGATACCTATTTCCGACTATCGTCCGTGAGTATGCCTTTAAGTAACGCTTTAGAAAACGCTTTAAATGAACAAGTGGGGATCGAATTCGAGTCCTTCTACTCCTACCTTGCGATGGCCGCTTATTTTGACTCCCAGTCCTGGGACGGATTTGCGAGTTGGATGTCTTTGCAAAGCAGTGAAGAACAGGAGCATGCCATGAAATTCTATAACTATGTGCTGGATCGCGGTGCGATCGTAAAACTCCCGCCAATCAAGGCTCCTAGCTACGAGTTTGGTTCGCCGTTAGAAGTCTTTGAAGCAAGTCTGGAGCAAGAGCATCATGTCTCTTCGAGCATCAACAAACTCTACAAATTGGCGCAGGAGTCGGATGACTTTGCTACGGTTTCTTTTCTGAAATGGTTCATCGACGAACAGGTTGAAGAAGAGAAAACAGTCTCCGACATGATAGAGAAATTGAAGCGATCCGGAGACAATCCGGAGACTTTATTGCTTCTGGATCAGGTGGCTGGTGCGCGTAAGCCCGAAAGTGGCGCGTAGACTTTGATCATCGCCATTCTAAAAGATGGCTTGGATTGCATTTCTTGAATTGCCATTGGGTTGGTATCGTGCGGCAATGCGGCGCTTCATTTTTTGCCTATGATCCCCAACGTATTAGCTGAACGGTACGCCTCTGCGGCGGTTAAAGATATCTGGTCCGGAGAGGGTCGAATAATTCTGGAACGCGAGCTCTGGATTGCGGTGATGAAAGCGCAAGCTGAGCTGGGGTTAGACATCCCGGTGGAGGCGATTGCCGACTATGAGCGGGTCAAAGATCAGGTAGATCTCGAGTCGATTCAGAACCGGGAGCGCGCGTTGTTGCATGATGTGAAGAGTCGCATTGAGGAATTTAATGATTTGGCAGGCCACGAGCATATCCACAAGGGTATGACCAGCCGGGACCTGACCGAGAATGTGGAGCAGCTTCAGGTCTTTCGCTCGTTACAGATTCTCAATACCAAGGTGGCAGCCGCCGTAATTCAACTCACGAACCGGGCAGTCGAGTATAAGGACTTACTTATATCCGGGCGGACCCACAATGTGGCGGCTCAACCCACGACCTTCGGTAAACGCTTGGCCATGTATGCGGAAGAGTTGTTGCTGGGCCTTGATCGTTTGGAAGGTTTGATAGTTAGTTATCCCGTGCGCGGCCTGAAGGGTGCAGTAGGCACTCAATTGGATAGCCTGACTCTATTCGAAGGAGATCAAACAAAGGTCGCTGAATTGGAGCAGAAAGTAGTGCAGCACCTAGGTATTGGCAAAGTCTTCACAAATGTTGGTCAGGTGTATCCACGCAGTCTCGATTTTGAAACCGTATCCACGTTCTACCAAATCAGTTCCGCCCTGAGTGATTTCGCCAAACAGATCCGTTTGATGGCGGGACATGAGCTCGCTGGTGAAGGATTTGCCAAAGGGCAGGTCGGTTCGTCCGCTATGCCGCACAAGATGAACAGTCGCAGTTGCGAACGCATCAATGGTTTCCATACGATTCTCAATGGTCTACTGAATATGGTAGCCGGTTTGGCGGGTGATCAATGGAACGAGGGAGATGTGTCTTGCTCGGTGGTAAGGAGAGTGGCTTTACCCGATTCGGTTTTTGCGCTCGATGGTCAATTGGAGACCTTCCTCACGGTCATCGGCAATATGGAGCCCTATCCCGAAGTCATTCGACTAGAGAACGAAAAGTATTTTCCCTTCCTGGGAACCACCACCATCATGATGGAAGCAGTGAAGGCCGGAGCTGGGCGTGAGTCCGCTCATGAGGCCATCAAGGAGCATGCCGTGGCGACCATACGCGATCTGCGGGCGGGTAAAATCCAGTCGAACGACTTGGTTTCTCGCTTGGCGAATGACGAACGCATTCCCTTAGACCAAGCTCAACTGGATGCGATCTTCGAAGATGAGGCTCGGCTTTCTGGAATGGCGAAACACCAAGTGGAAGCGCTAGCTGCCAAAGCACAATTGATTTCTGAAAAATACCCTGAAGCGAACACTTATTTACCAGGCAGGATTTTGTAATTCCCGAAGCACGCTCATGCAATCGTTCGCAGATTCAACTAACAAGTGCAAGAGGCTAGAGGCCCATTATTATCGTTAG
>CALGUT010000539.1 GCA_937920335.1 uncultured Opitutales bacterium | reverse complement strand
TCTTGAGTTAAATTGCATCATGAGTTTCGAACACTGCGAACGTTGGGTTGTCAAAGTGAATTCCTAAGGAAAATTGAGGGGCACTAAGGGGCATCGAAGGCAACGCGGTAAAACGTTTCTTCAGGTGCATTGAGTGAGAAATCGTAGAAGCCTCCATCGCCCTCCGCAATGGTGGTGAGTTTGACCCATTCCCGCAGATTAGTTGAAACTTGACCGTTAGGGAATACTGCATCGATCGCTGCTTGGTTTAAGTAATCAACGCTGTCGGTGGAGTAGACTTCGGGCTCTCCCGACAGTGTCACCGGACCACCTGTAAGTTGATCGTTCCCAGATGCACCTGCGTTGAAGAACCAAAAAGAAGGAGTGTCAGTTGGCGTATTGTCGAACTGTTCAAACACCTGCTCTTTGAAGACGAACATATATTCGATATCAGCATAGGACGTCGACCAAAAGCTACCTAAGGCAACACAGAGGAGGTGCGTTAGAGTCTTGTTTGAGTGGGGAGGGATTCTCATACCGCTTACTTAAGATTAATGAAAATTGGATTGGCGTAGAACCAAAGGTCCAGCCATGGATCTTCGCCGAGAGGATCCTGTTGGGGTTCTAACTCCTGTCCGTTGGTACCGCGAATTCTTAAATAGCTGTTGCTGTCGATGTTTTCCAATCGATAGCTCAAGACTCGGTAGGGCCCTTCGGATTTCCAATCCTTTTTTGAAAATCTGCTTACGACTTTTGTGGTGGGATTGGTATCGGTGCTGCGATCGGAGGCAGGAGCAGTTACTTGACCAGTTATCAAATCCACTCGCGCCACGGATGGGTCGCTTTCTCCTGCGTTGTTTCCAGTGGGATCGAGAAAACGAATTGTCACTTCCACATCGGCTCCAGGTTTTACTTCAAGGGTTCCGCCAATCTCAGCAGACGCACCGTCACTCCGAGCAGTTACCTCTAATTCAGAAATCAGGTCGCCGAGAGTGACGAAGACTCGACCGCGACGGATTCCATCGAGAATGTCTTCATGGTTCTTTTGTGCCCAGACATAGGTTTTGGAATATTCACCGGGCCAGAAATCTGCCCCGCCTTCACGCCAGTTGATGTGAGAGTCTGAATTCGAGGTAATCCACCAGTGCCGGCCCTCGCCGAGCATTGAGTCCCAAAACCCTCCCAGGCGGGCTGTCATCTGGTCGAATCCGCCTAGAGTCGGAAAGCCTTTATAGCCCCCTCTCGGTTCCTGCCTTATGGAACGGTCCGGGTTGAGTGCTTTGGCTTGGTGTCCGGGAGCTCCAGACATGCCTACTGCGATTTCGGGAGCCGTGTCATTCCAGTCGCGCAATTCTGCGGGATGATCTTTCCCATATTCCCCCATGCCGGTCGCCGAACGTGAAGGGTGGTTGGCCATGATGATTGGTTTCGATTCAAACTGGTCCATAGCCTTGAGAGCTTCCAGCATACGGGGTTCTGTATCCCAACTTTTGTCAGCGGGATGTGGCTCATTTTTGTTAAACTTGGATTCGATTTCGAAGAGGAGATCCACTTCGTCATGAGTGTGAGGGATAATAAGACTTGAGTGATCGGCTCCGGGGGTGTCGAACTCCATCCCATAAAATTGGACCACTTCGGGGACTACCTGCCTGGACATTAATAACTCTGGGTACGCCATTTCTTTGTTCACTTTGCTATGGAACGGCCCCCCATGATCAGTGGTTACTATCCAGCTCAGCCCATAGTGCTTTGCCATCAGGGCATTCATGGGGGTGGGGTAGATAGCGTCTCCTCCGAGCTTCGGTGTTGGCGGATTTTTCGTCCTATCCCAGCCTACGCTAAATCGTGAATGAATGTGGTGATCACCAGCCAGCCATTGGCGATTGGAATCAGCAGGGTCAGACTTATTTGGTTGGGAGCAGGAAAAAGAAGAAACGCTTAGTCCGAGCGCGAAGGCAATTCGAAGGGATAGTGTATGCATCTTAAATTGGAGATCGAAATGAATGATATCACTTTATTCTGCAGGATAGTCAATGGTCGGGAGTCGCAAATAGGGAAGGGGTGGACATCGAACCGGCTGTCGCTTTTCCCGGTTGATTGGTTTCTTAATGCCTTGAGTTATTGCGACCGTTTGCTGGATAATCGTAACCGTGATTAATCAAATGAAACCTTCCATCTGGCTCTGTGTCATCGCCATCTGTTTCGCAGGGCTTGGCATAGCGTCTCCGCTGGCTTTTGCCACGGCTGAGAAACCCAATATTCTCTATATAACTGTGGATGATCTGAATGACTGGGTTGGATGCTTGGATGGGCACCCGCAGATTCAGACGCCTAACATTGATCGCTTGGCCGAGAGGGGGGTATTGTTCACGAATGCACATTGTGTCGTGCCTGCGTGTAGCGGGTCGCGCGCGGCCAATTGGTCTGGGTTGTCTCCGGTCAATAATGGGGTGTATGGGAACGGGCAACGCATCGAAAAGACGAAACCCGATGCAATCTTTCTGCCGCAGGATCTGGCAGCTCAGGGATACGTTACGATGGGTACGGGAAAACTCCTACATGGAAAGAGTGATAAAATGCTGGATGAGTATGGACCTGGTTTCAATAAATGGTGGCCGATTGCTGATGAGGAAAAAGAGATTTCGAAATCTTCAATCGAAGCGGGTGGGCCTTATGTGAAGCATGAGATACCTCGTTTGGGTATCACGATGCCGCTTAATGAAATGCCGAGAGATCGGAACAAAGGGTCGACGACGATTGAGTCGTTTGACTGGGGAGTCATAGACCGTCCAGACGAAGAGTTTACGGATACCTTGTGTGCGAATTACGCTATCGAAAAACTCAATGAGACCCACGATAAACCGTTTTTTCTGGGAGTTGGTATATACCGGCCGCATCAACCGTTGTGGGCTCCCAAGCGGTTTCATGATCTGTATCCGCCGGAGTCGGTGATTCTACCTAACGTGTATCAGGACGATCTTGAAGACGTTTCTAAGATAGCTCAAGGCTTTGGCCGCTACCCGGTAACGAGTGGTGCGCATGATACCACGGTCGAATGGGGGCAATGGAGGAACGCTGTGAGTGCCTATATGGCGTGTATCAGTTTTGCGGATGCGCAGATTGGTCGGGTATTGGATGCGCTGGATGCTTCGCCTTATGCTGATAATACTATGATCGTTATGTGGTCGGATCATGGGTGGCAGTTGGGTGAAAAAGAGCATTGGGGGAAATTCACAGCCTGGGAGCGATCTACGCGGGTGCCTTTGGTAATCGTGCCTCCTAAGAACGCCCAACCTAAGGGGTTTCAGCCCAATTCAAAAAGTGCGCGTCCGGTTTCATTGCTCGATGTGTATCCAACGGTTGTGGATATGGTGGGTGTGGAAAAACGGCGGGACTTGGATGGTCAATCATTGTTGCCGCTTATTAAAGATCCGGACAGGAAATGGTCACGTCCGGCAGTGACGGCGATAGGCCGTGGAACGTTCTCTATTCGGGATGATCGCTGGCGTTACATTCACTACTTCGATGGATCGGAAGAACTATACAATTTGAAGGGTGATCCTGATGAGTGGAAGAATCTGATAACAGATCCGGAACATGCCGCAGTGGTGAAACGACTTTCCAAGCACGTTCCGCAAGACGATGGCTACAAGCACTTCGTTCGTTACGGAGAGTTTAAAGCGG
>CALGUT010000538.1 GCA_937920335.1 uncultured Opitutales bacterium | reverse complement strand
GGCAGAGGATGATCAGTGTGCATCCTTGGTTGGTAGAACTAAGATTTCCTATGCACAAAACGACCAAGATTTATACGACAACGCTTTTTCTTTTGAACGTTTGGCTCTTTCAGTCAGCTTTGGGGCAATCGCTTTCAACTCCGGCGAGTGTTTCTTCGAAGGCCATCTCCAGTACTTCTATAGGGCTATACTGGAATGAGTCCGTGGTTAACGAAAGGGGTTACAAAGTAGAACGACGTGTCGGGGGAGAAGAATTCAAGGAAGTGGGAACTCTCGGCGTGGATGAGTGGGAGTTCAACGATACGGGCTTAACGCCGAATACTACCTATAGCTATCGTGTGTATGCGTTTAACGATTCGACGAAATCCGGATATTCATCGGTCGTAACTAGTACTACGTTAGATGGTCCGGCTGATCTTACTCCGAACGTCGCGCCTTCAACACCTTCGGATCCCAATTCTTTGGAGTCTTACGATGTAGGTCTTAACGATCTCACCAGTGATTCCAGTTACGACAATTCCAGTGAAATGTTTAGACTGTCTGTCGCAGGCGGGCAGGTGTGGGGCCGAGATGATGAGTTCCACTATGTATACAAAGAAATCTCTGGAGATGTTGAGGCCACTGTTAAGGTCAGTGCTTTGCGAGCCGCTGACGAATTTGGGAAGGCTGGAATCATGTTTCGTCAGTCTCCTCAGAGTAACTCTCTTCATGCGTTCCTAAATGTGTCAGTGGGTAACGGAATAGCGCTAGAGCGCCGACATCAATTCGGAGAAGGTACTAGTCGCTCCGGGAAAGGGGATGTTCTCGCGCCTGTCTGGCTGCGATTAGTCAGGAAGGGAAATGAGATAAGTGCCTTCTATTCTGACGACCAAGACAATTGGGATTTACTGGCAACTGATACGGTTAACTTTTCCAATTCCATATTTATCGGACTGGCTGTTGCGGCGCATGAGCCCGACCAATCCATCGAAGCGGATATGAGTGAGTTGGAGTTGGTAAAATTATCTAGCTCTGAAGAATCCAAAACCTATGTGAGCGCTGATATCGGAAAAGTAGGTGTGGTGGGTGAGGCGCTTTTTGACTCTCAAAACGGAACGTATATTGTAGCAGCCAGTGGAGGAGATATCGGACACAGCGAAGATGCCTTTCACTACTTTCATCGCGAAATATCAGGGAACTTTGAAGGAATCGTGAAGCTTGATAGCTTAGTTGCAGAGGAGGACTGGGCTAAAGCCGGGCTTATGGTTCGAAAAAGTGTTGCTCCTGATTCTGAATATTTTTCTGTGTTTTCTGCGAAGAATGTCGGGGTCGTCTATCAAAGTCGACTATCTGTCGGCGGAAATACGAGCTTTTCAATGACGAGTGACATCGCCGATCCAGTTTGGATGAAAATAAACCGAACGGGTAATCTTCTGAAGGCCTATTACTCTAAGAATGGTTCGGATTGGAACTTGCAAGATCAGGCGACGATTGAGCTGCCTGAAACAGTTCTCTTTGGCATGGCGCTTACCTCCCATGAAGAAACAGCATTGGCGTTCGCAGACTTTAGTAACCTGAGTGACAGCAGTTCTGCTGGCACGCAGATTGCGGCAGCTGGTGTAACTCCTGCAACCAATGTCAATTATGGCGATGGAGGTGGCTCCGGATCTGACGGTGGTGGCAGTACTGGAGGAGGAGGTAACGTTCCAACTGCTCCGATAGCTTCTTTTACAGTCGCAACGACTGCGGGTGAAGGCTCTCTTACTATTGCGGCTAATGCGGGAGCATCCCGCAGCAATGGTGGATCAATCGTGGATTACGAATGGAATTGGGGTGACGGCAGTGGAACCCAGAAAGGTGTATCTGTAACCCATAGCTATGAGTCCGCCGGGTTTTACGAGATCACACTTACGGTCAAGGATAGCATTGGGTCCACATCGACTAAAACGAGTTCAGTTCGAGTATCGTCTGATGGACTACCAGCTTCTGGTATGGTTGTTCGTGAACTCGGATATAGCCATGTTGAGCTGGCTTGGAACGATAGAGAATCCTGGGAAAAACCGTGGATGATTCAACGCAGTACGGTAGCTTCCTTCATTGATCCGACAGATCTCACCCATAATCAGGATTCTGATAATACGGGGGCAGGGACATTTCGTTGGCTTGGCATCAATGCGGACAATTTTGTAGATATTGATGGTATCGAAGAAGGCACTACCTATTTCTGGCGAGTCGCTCCGGTAACAAATCTTGCAGAGCATTATCGTAATGGCGCTCAGCCGTCTTACGGAGAGTGGATCTATGGAACCGCAACCACAGGAACATTGGCTCCTTCGAAAAAACGCACTTATAACGTGAGAGACTATGGCGCCGTTCCGAATGATGGTAAGAACGATTATGAAGCGGCTATTGCTGCGCTAAACGATGCTCAGGCCGCTGAAGGAGGTATCATATACTTCCCTGCCGGGACCTATGATATCTGGCCCACTGACCGTGACGTAACGATGGAAGGTGGAATACCGACTCTAAGAAATGGGGGCAGAGCTGTAACTACTCTTTTTGCGATACGGTCGAACAATATTACGTTCCTTGGGGATGCCAACGGAGCACCCACAACGTTCTGGAACCTGTACCTTTGGGGAAAAGTTCCAGCGACGAAGTGGTTGCAGGTGAAAGATAGTAACGGAAACATCTCTAATGTGAGGCGTTACTTTGTATTTAAACCCTATGACGTAGCCCAAACTACTGTTAGGAACATCGACGTCGATATGGGGGCACCCCCTGTTAACACAGGCAAGGAGTGGTATACTTTGGATCAAAAACGTTATGAGTGGGACATTAGCCATAAACTTTGGTCAGCCCACGATAGGACTCGTGGAAAGAATACGATTTTTGATAACGTGAGAGCGAAAAACTGTCGGGGGGAGATCATCTATGTGGGTGGAGCCTCTGAGAAGATATTGATCAAAGACTGTATTCTCGATCGCTCCAATAGCTCCAGTATTTCCATGTCGGCGGATGCTGAAATCGTTAATTGCATTATCAGAGATAGTTCCAACGCGGCTGTGGAATCGATTCTTCTAGCAACCCGTGCGGGTCTTGATGGTAAGCCGTTTGCTCAGAACCACATTGCAAGAGGGACCACCTTTATTGGGCTAGACCAAGCTTCGAATGGTTTCATGAAGAACCTCCCTGGTAAAAAGACCTTTAGTGGCTGGCATGTATTCAATGCGGCTGGGACTTATCAGTCGGTGACTGATTCTACATTCACCGACTGTATAAACAATAGCTTCGGGCCTTGGTATGAGTACCGTAACGGCCTTCGCTTCAACTGTACGTTTAATGCGGTACCTCCACAATACAAAGGCCAAACAATTTTTACTTGGACGAGCTCTCAGCCATCTTATCTAGTAGATGGAGGCATGTCTGAGATCCTTTGGGTGGGTGATACGGTGAATGTTTCCAGGAATTGGAATAAGGACAATCCGTTTTTGTACTCGCAACCTGGAGAGGCAGCTTATGGAAGTGAATCACCCTGGATTTGGGATGCAGTGCATTTCAAGAATACCGGAGGAGGAAACTACGAGGTAGGTCGTGTGTGGTTGGATACCGCTAGGCGGTCTAACATTCGGGAAGATGCGGTCTTTATGAACTGGACTGCTGATTCGGGTATCTCATTCCCTTCAGATATGCTGCTGTTCCTGCACTCAGCGGGCACTGAACCGAGATATGTTAATTTCCTCGATTAATTGAAAGTGAGTTGTTGGCTAGACCACCCTTGAATACTCAGTTTCTTCTTTTCCTAGGTAGGCATAGAAGAAGACCTCAATAACTGGACGAATAGACGATTCTAATGTGAACTGCTTGAGGGTGTTTCTAGACGGCCCGTGAGTAACCGCTTTTATTCTTTCCGAAGTAGGCATCGAAGACCACAGCGATATTTCGGATAAGAAGGCGACCAATGGGAGTAACCGTCAAATGAGATTTACTGAGGCGAATTAATCCATCGTTTTCCAAGGGTCGAAGTTGGATCATTTCTTTGCGGAAATAGCTTTTGAAATCGATACTGAGCTTCTTGCTGAGGGCAGTGAAATCCAATTCCATATTACACATCAAATGCATGATAACCTGGCGTCGAATGGAGTCCTCTTCGGTTAGGACGTAACCCCGTTCAATGGGAAAATTTCCTTCGTCGAGGGCTTGGCAGTATTTATCTAGATCTTTTACGTTCTGTCGGTAATTGCGTCTGCTTTGGCTGATGGCAGATATACCGAAGCTGCAGATCTGGGTATTGTTGTGGAGGCTGTAGCCTTGGAAGTTGCGTTGGAGCGTCTTGGATTCCTGTGCAACGGCTAATGGGTCTGTAGGCTTCGTGAAGTGGTCCATGCCGATATGGCGGTAGCCTGCGTTTTTAAATTTATCCATAGCGAGCATCAACATCTCTATCTTCTCGTCTGGTGAGGGTAGGGGTGACCTTTCAAGGATCTTTTGGGCTGGTACGCTCCATGGGACGTGGGCATAACTAAACAGGGCAAATCGATCGGGATTATAGGCGATCGCTTCGTCGAGGGTTTTGGCAAAGGTTTTGGGTGTCTGGTATGGGAGTCCGTAAATAAGATCGACGTTTAATTCTTTGATCCCTGCATCATTCAACCAACCAATCGTTTCATGATTTATGGCAGTGGGCTGAATACGATGAATTGCTTTTTGGACTTTCGTATTCACATCCTGCACACCGATCGAAGCGCGATTGATGCCCATCCGTTGAAAGGATTTTACTTTCTCCTCCGTGAGGGTACGGGGATCCAGCTCGACGCTCATTTCAGCGTTAGCCTCGAATTCGAAATTCGAATGAATTATGTCGCTGAGTCGATCGATTTGTCTTGGCGTTAGAAAGTTTGGAGACCCTCCTCCAAAGTGAAGCTGTATGGCTTTTCTGCCTATTTGAATACTGGGTCGCACTAGAGCGATTTCCTTTTCGAGGTAATCGATGTACTTATCCGCAAGACTCTCGTCGGTAGAAATAATCTTTGTACATCCACAGAACCAGCAGAGGCTCTTGCAAAATGGCAAATGGAAGTAGAGCGAGAATGGACCTTCATCCTCGGCATCCATGTACATGGCTTTGCCGCTTTCAATATCGTCGATCACACAAAACTTCAATGCGGTGGGGTAGGAGGTATACCGGGGAGCAGGCTGGTTGTATTTGTGAATGAGCTCGCTGCTGAGGCTGGTCTTACGAGCGATATTGAAAAATGGACTCATGGGACATCCATTATGGTAGAGTTCTGGCTTATGTGCTACGCATATCGAGACCAGAGCTGGGCGCATTTTCCTCGGGGTTGTGGCTAAAAATCAAGTGATAACGCTGATTAGCTCCGATTATTCACGCGAGTGTTTCGTAAAAGGGCTTTGACGAACGGCGTAATAACCATCTGTTTCATGGACTATGGAATTAGCCGAATCCGGAGCGAAAGTGTCTGATCTCAAGACGAGTCGCAATCTTGCAAAGAAGCTTTCCGAAACCCAAATGTTTCAGGATTACGAAAAAGCGTTTTCCGAAGCGAGTGGTATGCCGTTGGCGATTCGCCCGATCCAGTCGTTCCAGATGGCAATGCAGGGTAAGGTTAAACAGAACAAGTTCTGTGCGATTATGGCCAAGACGAGCAAGAGTTGCGTCGCATGCCTGGAGATTCAGTCGGAGCTTGAAGATAAGGCCCAATTGGAACCCAAGTCACTCAGTTGTTTTGCCGGCTTGTGCGACACAATGGTTCCAATTCGAGTCGGTGATCAGGTGATCGCCTTTCTTCAGACAGGACAGGTATTGTTGGATAACCCCACGGACAAGCACTTCGATCGCATGACCCAAAAACTGGTCAAATGGGGTATGGATGCTGATCTCAAACGTATTGAAGAAGCATACTTCCAGTCCAAAGTTTTGACTAAGGAGCAGTATGAGGGGTTTGTCCGTATGCTGTCTACTTTTGCGCAGCATTTGTCGTTGATCGGTAACTCCATTGCGGTAAGTGAAACGAAGGTCGAACCGCAGACGGTAACTAAAGCGCGTCGGTATGTTGAAGACCATTTTGATGAACCGATCACACTGACGGAAGCCGCGAAGGCCGTGAATACGAGCGTCCGATATTTCTGCAAAGTATTTAAGAACTACACGGGTATCACCTTTGTCGATTATCTGACTCGTCTGCGGGTGGAAAAAAGTAAGGACCTTTTGCTAAACCCGAATCGACGGGTCAGTGAAGCCGCGTTTGAAGTCGGGTTCGAGTCATTGACGCAATTCAACAGGTCCTTTAAAAAGCATACCGGAATGACCCCGACTGAATTTCGTTCGCAGGGTGTTTAAGCTTTCGTGCGAAGGGCCGCCCACACGATAATGAGACTGATGATCGAACTGAGCGGCATCAGAATAGCTGCGAGTAACGGCGTCACAATTCCAGCCAAGGCGAGCGAGATCGTTATTAGATTGTAACTAAGCGCAAAGAAAAGAAGTAGACGAATCGCAATCACCCGCTTTGAGGCGATTTGTAAGAGACTTCTGACCCCCTGTATGCCTGCACCCAGGTAATAGAAATCGGCTTTGCCAGCCAGGGTGGTCTTTTCGGCGGCTGGAGTTCCGCAGCAAAGAGCTTCGTCGAATGCTAGACTATCATTGGCACCGTCACCCACGATCAGTGATTGGTTGCCTTGGTGATTGTGTAGCCAGTCACGTTTCATTTCGGGGCTAGCTTCCCCGACTATATGATCACTGGAGATACCTAATTTATCCGCAGCTTTTTGTACTTTCTCCCTGGTGTCTCCACTCAGTATGACGACTTTAAGGCCGCTGTTTTTTATAGCATCGACTTCGAATGCTGCGTCGGCCCATGGGCGATCCTCGAAAGTAAATGTGGCAACCTTTCTGCCATCACGGCTTAAAACGGTTTGGTTATCGGTTTCTCCCAAAGCCCAGCTTGCTCGGCCCAAGAGCCATTCAACACCGTTCTTACAGGCGATCATTCCTTGTCCAATTTCCTCGTTTACTGACCAGCCAGCGGTATCTTTGTAGCTACCCTTTGAAAGGAGAGTCTCGTAAATGGTGGAGGCTACTGGATGCCGAGATTCGGAAGTTAAAGCGCTTAGAGCCTCAACCCCATCGGCGCTTAGCTCCGTCAATACAGATGCATTTGTCCAATCGAGAGTGGATCTGGTGAGGGTCCCTGTTTTATCGAAAACGACTTGGGATATTTGACTCAACCGGTTCCACAGATTGTCGGAGCGTACAAATACGCCCTGAAGTTTGAGGCGGGAGGTTGCCAATTCATTGGCAAGAGGAAGGGCGACGCCCAACGCACAAGGGCAGGAGACAACTAATGCCGAAACGAACACGACCATAGCAGTTTCAGCATGGCCGAGCGCGAACCAAGTGATTGCTCCAATACAGGCAATGGCCATGACTGAAAGCAGGTAGCGAGTGATCCATTTTTGGGCAACCCGATCGCCACTGGATTGCTCTTTGCGGCTTTGTAATAACTTTTGCAGGAGCGAATCTTTCCAGTGTTCTTGGGCAATGAGTTCTATTTCGGAAGCACTCTGATTGATAGCGCCTGAAGGCACTATATTGCCTTTGGCATAGAGTCGGGAATCTGATTCTCCGTTGATCCAATCCATCCCCATACAAGCCCGATCGGATACCAATTCTGACTCTACGGGTATCCAGACTCCGGGTTCCAGTAGGTAGTGATCTCCTGGTTTAATCTCGGACGTATCCAATTCTTCATTATCGGCGCCAGCGGTTAGTTTCGAAACTTTGGGTGGTCGGATTTCTATAGAAGCTAATCGATTGCGATTCTGGTCGATGGCGTAGGTTTGCAGCCATTTTCCACAGAGCATCAAAAAGACAAAGGTGGAAATAAAATCGAAGTAGAGAAGCGAGGTGCTTCCAGTTAGAAACGCATAGCAGGAGGCGCCATAGGCAACAGTGAGTCCGATAGCTATGGGTAGGTCCATGTGCACAATACTCTGAGCGGCTGCTTGTGCGGCTTTTCTGATAAAGTAGGATCCACCAATCAGCATGCTTAACGTTGCGAAGATGGCTGATAACCAGAGGAAATAATTCGAAAATTGGAAGGCGCTTTCCATGCCCAGGTAGCTGGGCAGTGTATAAAGTATCCCGTTGAGCGAGAACGCCCCACAAAGTGCGATTCGCCAGGTGATCTTTTTCGTCTCACTGCGCCTTTGTTCCTGCTTGGGTGAGAGCGTGTAGCCGAATCCATGAAGTTTTTTCGCGAACGAAACGGTATCAAAAGTGCCTGTTGACCAAGTAAATTCTATCTCTCCGTGCTGAACATCTATGCGGCATTGCCGGGCTCCTTTGAGCTGCGAGAACAGTTTTTCAATGAGCCAGACGCAGCCGATGCAGGAGATGCCTTCGATGGATAGTTTTAGTGAGGGAGAAGTCGGGTCAGTCGTTTCGGTTAGGGTGCTCAGATCACCCAACCAGTCGAAATTGTGACTCGTAAAGACCTTAAAGCCAACTGGTGCTGATGTGGTCCCTTGGAGATCGTAAAAAGTGCCGAGGTCCTGATCATGGATCAATCCGTAGACGTACTCGCAGCCGGAACAGCAAAATGTTTCGCTCTCTTCACGTTGATGGAAACCAGTGCCACAATGATCACATCGAGTCAGTGCCCGGGCCTTAAGCTCTTTTAAGGTGCTCATAGGGCTTTCCGATTAGTGGCAGATCGCTCCTCCGGAAATGAGGGTAGCGAAGCTGGTGTCCATGAACGATCGCATAACGAGCAGCCCACAGGCGATCAGGGCTGCGTTTCTTCTCCAACGAGCTAGACGGTCAGGGCTCAGACGGATTGAAATAAAACTCCACCCGAGTTGCCCGGCGAGCAGTCCGGGGATCGTACCGAGGCCAAACATTGCCAGCATCGTTGCTCCGCTCAGAGCGCTGCCAGAGATGGCTGCAATCCAAATAATCAGGTAGAGAGGTCCACAGGGAATGAATGGTGTTGCTAGTCCAAGCCCGAGACCGCGAACGCCTCCGTTGACTTGGTAGGCTCTTCGCATGACTACGCGGCTTAGTTTTCCTACGAGGGGAATCTTGGCTGCAAAGCGATCCAAGCCGATAGCTATAAAAAGAAAAAAGACGGCTAGTGACCACGAAAGAATATGCGACGGCGCTTCTGATGTTGCAGAAACGAAGGTCGCTCCGATGGCCCCTGAAAGTGCACCAAGCAAGGTATAAGACAGAATTTTTCCGACGTGATAGCCGCCGAAAGTTACGGCCTTTGATGAGGCGCTCCCACTCTTTGGAGTAAGGATTGCACAGGCCAAAGGGCCGCACATTCCCATGCAGTGGAGGCTTGTTATGACCCCAGCGACTAATGCTGAGGCAGGGTTGATCAGGTCAAGTAATCCTTCGCTAACCACGATCTACCTCGCTCTCCAGGGGGATAGGTTCTGGAGCGTGGTCGGACGCAGTTCGGATGAGCCATACCCAGGCTACGATAACGATCAGGAATGCTACGATCACCCAAGGCCAGAGTGTATTCCATCCCGTCACTTTTGCTTGCTTGCTCATTTAAGAAGTGCCGGGTCGGGGCCGATAAATTCTACGCTCCGATCTGCGATAATATTACCTTTTTCGTCCAATACGTTGAGCAGCATGGTGGATTCTCCGTCGTAGGATTCTCGAGGTGCTAGAACCACCAGTGCTTTGAGAGAGTCTCCGTTTCCATCAATCAACAGCGGTTGATCGATTCCGTTGACGATGTATTCCGGGTGGGAGTTTTCCATGGAAAGGCTGAAGCTAGTCGGTTGATTCTTTCGATTGGTAATCCTGACCATGTATTGGTTTCTGACATACGATTCGTCGACGTGATATGGAGGGCCGCCCATCCGCCAAACCGTAATGGATGCAGATGACAGACCACTCATCGAAAAATACATAACGGCCATACCGATAAACATAAGAATAGAGTAGGCGATGGTTCGTGGGCGTATCCATCTGGTTTTTTCGCCGGCCAGGCCTTGGAACGAATCGTAGCGGATGAGACCCCTCGGGCGTCCGACTTTATCCATAATGGAGTCACAGGCATCTATACAGTTGGAGCACCCGACACACTCCATTTGGAGGCCCTGCCGAATATCAATTCCTGTTGGGCAGACTTGGACGCAACGATTACAGTCGATGCAGTCAGCGGCGTTCGGATCGGAGACCTTGCCTCTGGGTTCACCTCTGTTTTCGTCATAGCCGATGACGACTGAGTGGTCATCGATCAACGCCGACTGTAATCTACCATACGGACATATGATGATGCATAATTGCTCACGGAACCAGGCAAAGTTGAAATAGAGCAAAGCGGTATACACAAACACGAATAGGAATACGCTCCAGTGTTCACGAGGGCTGTGTTGCATCATATCCCAAAGGGCGGGTATGGATACAAAATATGCCATGAACATATGAGCGATCGCCGCAGAGATGAACAAGAAGATTCCGTGTTTCAAACCTCGTCTAGCGACTTTATTCATAGTCCAGGGAGCTTCGTCTAGTTTTCTTCGTTTTGGCGCGTCGCCTTCCAACCATCGTTCGATACGGCGATAGACGTGTTCAAGGAATACGGTTTGCGGGCAGGCCCATCCACACCAGATCCTCCCAAATAGTGAAGTCACGTAAAAGAGCCCGAAGCCCAATCCTGTGATGAGGAAAAACCCAAGCCAGATGTCGTGAGATACGAAAGTGAGACCGAAGAAATGGAAACGCATGGCATTCGTATCCAGAAATACAGCAGGATATCCTCCGATTTTGATCCATGGTAGGGCTGCGTAGAACAGGATAAGCAGCGTGGCTAGGATTCTCCGACAATTTGTGAAGATTCCTGTGGTATCGGCCGGGTGAATTATATAGCGCGACCCATCATCGTTGACGGATGTGAGCTGGGTACGTCTTGGCTTGTGGCGTTTCGCTTGAGCAGTGCTCATAATGGCCTTGGTGTGTGGAGCAAATGTCGCTCCTGCGTTATTGTTACGGCTGTTTACTTAGAATAAATGCGACGAGTTCGTTGGCTCCATCTTGCCCGACGACCGCTTCCCAGGGAACCATACCCTTTTCGATTACGCCTTTGAGAATCGTATTTCGAATTTGCATCGGTTCGTTGCCATGCAGCCATTCTGCGTCGACGAGACTCACACCGGGAAGTCCCTCTACAGGGGGTCCTTGAAGTTCATTCCCGTGACAGGCTATGCAGAGGCCTGAATAGCGGGTTTGGCCTGCGGCCACGATAGCTGGATCCTGACTCATCGCCACGAGTATCTCATTCGTAACTTCTTTTGCGGGAGCAGCACTAGCTTGAACGGCTGCTGCCGGGACGGTAGGAGCAATTGCTGCTTGAGGAGAGCTAACTTCCACAGCGGAAGCTGGAAAATCAGCCGCTTGCTTACTGAGTATGAAAGCAGTAAGTTCCAAGATGCGTTTGTCTCCTAAAACGGGTCCCCAGGCAGGCATGCCTTTTTCGAGGACACCATTTACCAGAGTTTGACGGATTTGCATCGGTTGAAAACCATGTACCCACTCGTTGTCGACGAGACTTACACCCGGCATTCCCGGTGCAGGGGGCCCCTGAAGCTCTGTTCCGTGACAAGCAGCGCAATTTGCCAGAAAGTGTTGTTGTCCGGCAGATACCGCAGCTGAATCTTTACTCATGGCAACGATCGTTTCGTTGGAAATTTCGGGAGCCATCTTGGCCGCCTCTGAAACAGCTTCTTCAAGCTGGACCAACGCGACCTCGTATTCTTGGTATTGATCAGGCCCCTTATCGGATTTTTCGTAATAAATCCAGTAACCGATCGCGAAGACGATCGCTCCATACAAGGTGAAGAGCCACCAGTTGGGTAATGCTTTGTCGTACTCTTGGATCCCATCAAAGGTATGTGGTCTAAGTGGATCTTCAGGCGGTAATTGTTTATTCATGACAGTCTTTTTAGAGCTTTGATGATTCGCGTTTTCAGTCGTTATCCAGAGGCATTCTACTGGCTTTATCCAGGTCCTGCTTTTTGATTTTGAGGGTTCGCCATATGATGATGACGAAAGCGATCGCGAAGAGTGCAAACCCGATTTGTGGCAGTAACGTTTGCCATTCCATATATTCGATTCGTTTCCACATAATGATTTATTTCTATTGAGCTGCGGCGGTTACTTCGTCGGGCTGATGGTTGTCGGTAAGTCCCAACTGCTGCAGGTAAGCGATGAGTGCTACAATCTGCTTGTCTTTGGTAACCTCGATTTGTTTGTCCTTTAAGTTTTGAACGATCCGTTGCGCCTGAGCGTTTGCTTCAGCAATGACTTCCTCGTCGGATTTCTCAGTAAAGGGGACTCCCAAGGTCCGAAGCGCTGAAATTTTGCCGGGCAGGGCAGCGATGTTAGTTTCTTTCTTCGCCAGCCACGGATAATTTGGCATGGTGGATCCAGGTGATAGCGCACCGGTATTCATCATATGGGTATAGTGCCATTCGTCACCATACTTGATCCCCACTCGTGCTAAATCAGGTCCGGCTCTACGTGATCCCCACTGGTAGGGGTGATCGTAAATAGAGTCACCCAACCGGCTGTAATCGCCGTAACGTTTAACTTCTGCCACGAAGGGACGGATCATCTGTGAGTGGCAGTTGTAGCAGCCTTCGCTGATATAAATGTCACGACCGGCAAGCTCGAGCGGCGTGTAGACCTTTTGTATGCGATCTTCTGCGACGTTCTCTCGATCTATAGTAACTAGTGGCACAATCTGCACAATACCACCGATAGCGGCGGCTACTAAAACAAGTGCGGTGAAGGGCATTGAACTCTTAAGGAACTTCTCGTGCCAGTCTTCGAATGAAGCACTGCTCTTTTTGAAGTGTAAGACGGCTGCTACGCAGGTAGCAATAGACAGCAGTCCACCCAAGTGCCCGACGATTCCGTCTGCGAACAACCAGACACATGGGAAGGCAATGATGGCTGCAGAGTAGAGGAATGAAGGGCTGGCGATCGCGCCGATGAGGCCCATGGTTTCTTCCTTTGGTTCATTGGCATCGACCTCGAAAGTACCGTTTGTCGGAGTTCCGGATTTGATGGTCTTCCAAAGATTGTAGATCATGATCGCAAAACCGATTAAGTAGAGCCCTCCGCCAAACACACGGAACAGCATGGGTAACTTGATAGATTGAACGGTCTCCAGAAAATTGGAGTAGGCGAGCACTCCATTGGCATCTACGCTATTCAGCATAAGTCCTTGGGTGATACCAGAAACCCACATGGCAGCAACGTAGAGCAGGATGCCTACGAGTCCCAACCAGAAGTGCATGTTCGCAAGTGCGACCGAGTAGAGCTTGGTCTTCCAAAGTTTCGGAGCGAGGAAGTAAAACATACCTGCTGCCATAAATCCGTTCCAACCGAGAGTACCTGAGTGAACGTGGCCAATGATCCAATCTGTATAGTGAGCGAGCGCGTTGACCGATTTGATCGAGAGTAGCGGCCCTTCAAAGGTAGCCATGCCGTAAAAAGTAACACCGGCCGCAAAAAACTTAAGCACTGGATCTGTGCGCAATTTGTGCCAGGCACCACGAAGTGTGAGCAGACCATTGAGCATACCTCCCCACGATGGAGCCCAAAGCATCAAGCTGAAGATCATGCCGAGACTCTGGAGCCAACCAGGCAATGCAGTGTAGAGCAAGTGGTGAGGTCCGGCCCAGATGTAGATAAAGACTAAAGACCAAAAGTGAACGATTGACAGACGGTAGGAGTATACCGGACGACCAGCTGCTTTGGGCACGTAGTAATACATGATTCCCAAAATTGGAGTGGTTAGGAAGAACGCCACTGCGTTGTGGCCATACCACCACTGAACGAGCGCATCCTGAACACCTCCGAAAATAGGATAAGAGTGAGTCAGACTGGTCGGAAGTGATAGGTGATTGACGACGTAGAGCATCGTGACGGTCACGATTGTCGCGATGTAGAACCAGATAGCTACGTAGAGTGATTTTTCTCTTCGAATACCCAGTGTCCAAAAGAAGTTGATGGCGAACACGACCCACATCAGTGCCACGCCGATGTTGATGGGCCAGATGAGTTCTGCGTATTCCTTCCCGCGGGTAAATCCGAGTGGTAACGTAATTGCGGCCGATACGATAATGAGCTGCCAGCCCCAGAAGTGGAGGTTTGATAGGAAGTCGGAAGCCAAGCGCGCTTTTACCAGACGCTGCGTCGAGTGGTAAACTCCGGCAAACATCATGTTTCCAACAAACGCAAAAATAACGGCGTTGGTGTGCAATGGGCGGAGGCGACCGAAGGTCAACCACTCCATGTTGAAGTTCAGGAACTTGTAGTTCAGCTGAGATGCAATCAGTACGCCTACCAGCATACCGACAAATCCCCATATGATGGAAGCCATCATGAACATCCGAACGATCCGATCGTTGTATTCTATAGTCAGTTTATTTTCGCTCATCTTAAACTATTGATTCTCTGAGGCCTGTTCATTCCCGTTTTTCGTTTCATTGTGGTCCTCCTGAAGAGGCAAGAGACTATCCCGTTCAGGGCTGCTTCCCTGAGATGCCATGCGTGTATAGAAGAAAAACACGATGGCCAAGCTCACGAGTATGAGTCCGATAAAAACGGTTAAGAGAATGACGTTCATAATTAGACGACCTAATATTAGGTCGGCGTAACTATCCGCTATTTCGCGATAATGGTCTCACCATATATGGTCCATCGATGTTCAGATCCTGAACCGTGTAGTGACTGAGACTCCAATGGTTCGCTTAGGGTTCTGAGGCAAACCGATGGTAACCTCTCTCTCCGCTGCCGTTTCACTTCGCTAACCTTTCATGAAGCGCATTAACGGGTATCTATAAACATTAAAACCCCCACTTTTTAGGTGGGGGTTTTAAAATGGCGTCCCGTAGGGGATTCGAACCCCTGTTGCAGGGATGAAAACCCTGTGTCCTGACCGGGCTAGACGAACGGGACGTCTAACAAAGAAGTGGGAAAACTGAGGTTTTTGGGGGTTGGATCAAGCATTTTTTTGAAAAAAGTCATCCGGAGCTGTGTTAAGGCGTTTGGATACTTGACAAGGGGTCTACCGGACCTAGCGTATGACTCCTTTTTTTACAGCACTATGCAACCGACATTTCGACCATCAAAACTCCGTAGAGCCCGTAAGTTCGGGTTTCGCAAACGCATGTCCACCAAGGGTGGCCGTAAGGTAATAACAGCCCGCCGTCGTAAAGGTAGACAACGTTTGTCTGCGTAGTGTTCAGCGAGTTCCGAGCCGTATGCGTTTTAGACTGACGGCCCGGCAGCACTTGCGACGTGCCCGAGAATTTGAAACTGTACGCCAGCATGGTCGGGCCTTTCAGAGCGCACCCTTTCTTTTTACCCTTTTCCATCCTAAGTTGGCTGAAGGGAGCGAACCTGTGCGAAGAATGGGTGTTATCGCATCAAGGAGAGTGGGCAACGCTGTCGTTCGCAACCGATGCAAACGCCTCTGTCGTGAGCTCTTCCGAAAGCATCAACACGCGTTACCTGAGCACATCGATTGCGTTTTTTTGGTTCGGAAGCGGTTTCCAGACTTTACATTCGAAGAGCTGGAAAAAAAGTTTGTTCAAGCTTACGAATATGTGACCCACCCCAAGCGTTCTGCTCAATGAAATTGAAAATCCACATCGCGATCCTCCGACTACCTCGGTATTTCATCGTGGGGTTGATTCAGTTTTACAAATGGTTTCTGAGCCCGATGAAGAACGCGTTGCTGGGGCCCGGAGGTTGTTGCCGTTTTTATCCGACCTGCTCTGAGTATGCCATTCAGAGTCTTAGGGCTCATGGTGCGATAAAAGGCAGTTATTATTCTTTAATACGGTTGGGGAAATGCCAACCATTTCATCTCGGAGGCTTCGACCCCGTCAAACCGTTGACTACTTGTAGCCAATCATTGCCTAAACCCGAGTCCCTTTTGGACCTGGAAGGCTAATCACTATAATTTAAATGGATAAAAAGAACACACTCTTGGGCGCCCTATTCTTAGTCGCTGCTTTCGCCGTTATGGCGCTGATGAATAAGAATACCAAAGATGCTCCTCAACCTGAGCGTTTGCCGGCTTCAGAATCGGGGACTTCGGAATCTCCTGCGCAACCGGGTGTGATTGTGCCCACAGCGTCTCAAGCAGTGAGCGAGGCGGTTTCAGAAATCGTCGAAGCGGTAGCTCCTACCGAAGCGGTGATTGAAGAGCTTTCTTATCTGCAAAACGAGCTCATCGAGGTCATATTTACCAACCAGGGGGGCGCTATCAAAAAAGTGGCGCTGAAGGAATATGCTGCCGAAAAAGACTCCGATAATCCCTTTCTGTTTAATCATTATGGAAACGCACCGATGTTGGGTGTGTCTGTCGGTGATGGTGAATTCGACAAACCGTTTACAAAGACCTCACAGACAAACGGGGCGATCAGTTTTGAGCGGCAGGAAGAGAACGGTCTGCTAATACGTAAGAACTTTTGGATCAACGAAACGGGTGACGAGGGTGAACCCTACTCCATCCGGCACAGCATAGAGTTCATTAACACCGGCAGCGAAAACCTTCTTTTGAAAGACTATCATCTTCACCTGGGAACGATTGAACCAGCGTTGTTGGGAGGAGGAACCTTGATGGGAGGTTATTTGAATGCCGGCTATTATGAGGATGGGGATGAGAAGTTTGTCGGATCGAATAAGTTTATACCCTCTAATGGATTCTTGGGTATCGGTTCGAACAAGAACCCTCCTCCATTTATCACTGAAGCCTCGCGCTTCACGTGGGTAAGCTTGAAGAACCAGTTTTTTGTTACCTTGCTTACCCCTGATCTTCCTGGAACAGGAATGACGGTTAGGCCAAGACCCATCGACCGGTTAAACGACAAAGGGGATTCGATGATTGCCCTAAGTAGTGATGCCCAATTCGAGCTCAGTGGACTCAGTGCTAATGAAAAGGTGACTTCGAATATGAATTTCTATGTAGGTCCCAAGGAAATCTTCCGATTGCAGGGCATGGATAGAAATCAGGAAGCGGTCATGCAATTCGGTTGGTTTGGAGCTGTGAGTAAAGTCCTGTTGCTTGGGATGAAGCAGATCCACTCGGTGATACCAAACTGGGGAATAGCTATTATCATCATCACTATTGCCCTGAAGCTGGTTTTTTGGCCTTTGACACAGATTTCGGCCCGCTCTGCCAAGAAGATGCAGAAGATCCAAGGGCCTATGAAAGAGCTTACGGAGAAGTATAAGGAGGATCCAAAGCGTAAGAACGAAGAAATGATGAAGCTTTATCGGAAGCATAAAGTGAATCCCCTGGGAGGCTGCTTGCCTATGTTGGTACAGATCCCGATTTTTATTGGATTCTTCTACATGCTGCGAACCTCATCAGAGCTACGTTTCGCCGAATTTTTGTGGATATCTGATTTATCACAGCCGGAAAAGATTTTCTCCTGGGGATTTAATATCCCCTTCATCGGTCATTATTTTAACCTGCTTCCTTTCACAATGGGTCTTACCATGTATTTCCAGATGAAGATGACGCCCACGGCCGCGTCGTCGGAACAGCAGGCTATCTTCAAATTTATGCCAGTCATGATGGTGGTGATGCTATACAACTTTGGATCAGGGCTATGTCTTTACTGGACGATTCAGAACTTGATGACTATCTTACAACAAACCATTACGAATAAACGTAAGGATAAAGATGAGATAGCAGCAGAAATCGAAGCGAATGACCCCAATAAAAAGATCGAAAACCCACTGATCCGCAAAAAACCGAAACGTAAACCCAAAAACCAGTAATTTCTCATGTCAGGACATAGTAAATGGGCCACCACCAAACGTCACAAAGCAGCGATTGATGCTAAACGCGGAAAAATATTCAGCGTAATAAGTAAAGAGCTGATCATGGCTGCCCGTTCGGGTGGGGGAGATGCTGAAATGAACCCACGGCTTCGGACGATTCTGCAAAAGGCTAAGGCGGCCAATATGCCGAATGACAACGTTCAGCGGGCAATTAAAAAAGGTACCGGAGAATTACCGGGAGTGACGATCGAAGAAGTGCTTTACGAGGGGTATGCTCCTTGTGGTGTGGCTTTGATGATCGAAGTTGCCACTGATAATACGAATCGGAGTGTAAGCGAAGTTCGTAGCACGCTTACGAAGAACGGTGGTAATCTCGGGGGGCCTGGAGCGGTCGCATACAACTTTTCGAGAATGGGGCAGTTTATTATAGCTGGTGATAAGACTGACGAAGAGACACTTATGGATAAGGCCCTTGAGGGAGGGGCGGAAGATATCCTAAGCCATGGTGACCATTTTGAAGTCAGGTGTCCTGTAACTGAATACGAGAAAGTTAGTCGTGCACTGGAAGAAGCGGGTCTCGAGCCAGATTCGTCTGAGTTGGCCTATATTCCTGAGAATTTGGTCCCGGTGTCTGAAGTCGACGATGCCAAGCGTGTATTGAGAGTGATTGATATTCTCGAGGGCCTGGAGGACGTTCAGAACGTTTATGCCAATTTCGATATGGATGACTCCATCCTGGAAGCAGCGGTAGACGAGTAGTCTCTTTGATCTTTTAAAAATCAGAGGAGACGCTACTGTAATAAAACTGTGGCAAATTTCCTTCATAATCTAGGACTCTTTCTTGTCCGACTCGTTACCGGTTCTCTGGTTAGTTTTTTCGCTGCGCGCGAGATGGCGGGGCGGTCGGATATCATTCATCAAACGCTGGAGTTTTTCTCCGTTGGAGCACCGGATATCGTAAAAGTATTCGTCGGTTGCATGATTCTGATATTTGGGGCTCTGTTAGTGATCGGTTTCTGGACCCGTTTTATTGGGTTGGCTCTTTTGATATTGTTGGGAATTGGTGGCTATTGTTGGTCCCCGCAGAGCAGCCAGATCTATTTTCACGTCGAAGCAATCTACGGCATCATTTTGTTTTACCTAGTGTTGGTTGGAGGGGGTCAATGGGCTGTGTCCCGTAAGCGTGTTGCGAAAGGTCAATCAGTCCTTGATACTGAGCAGTCAATTTTGGCGACCGATGACCGCCCGTCAATTTTCAATAAGGGCGGCTCTTCGGAGAGTGAGTCTACTTTGGTGCCACCAGAACAGTCTAGTAATGAAACAGTTGTTCTGGAAATGGGTGATGATCCGAAATTGATAGAATCGGAACCGGAAGAGTTAGATTCAGAACCGAAAGAGAGGCCCGAAGAAGAGGATAAAGACAGCGATAGCGGCAAAGATGGCCCTCAGAAGTCCTTGTTTTAGTATCTAATCTTCTTCTCTGAGTTTCTCCAAAATCTTCTGTTTGTTGTCTTCATATTTTGGATCGGTTATTTTATCCAAAATGTAGGGTACCATTTCGCGATTTCCGAGGATCAGGTGAACATTCGCTTGGTGCAGTCGCACGATCTGTTTGTCTGCATCTGAATAGGTTGAGTTTTCGATATCCTCCCATTCTTCGAGGGCTTCTTCCATGTCTGCGTCAGGAATATCATAATACGCCTCAGCGAACCGATAACGATAGGCCAAATTGTCAGATCCTAATCGGGCAGCATTCTTGAATGCGTCAAACATCTGCTCATTCAGATGTGTTTCTGTGAATACTTTCGCTTTAATGAAAGCTTCTCTGAAATAGAAGAGTAAGTTGCCCAATTGATAGTGATAAAGCGGTTCTTTGGGTTGTAGTCTTATGGCGTCAAGAAAGTAGGGTAGTGCTAAAGCGAAGTTCGCTTCTTCTGTCATGAAATTTCCCAACTGATTTTTAACTTGCGGTTGCGTCGGATCGAGCGAATCGGCCTTCAGGAGTAGCTTGAGCGAATCTTCACGTTGATCAATTTGAGCCAGGAAAAGGCCGAATGTAACAAGTACTGCTACGTTGCTCTGGTTTTTGGAAAGGAGAGCTTGGTACTCGTCCTTTATCCCGTAGAGCTGAGTCTCCATGGAAGTCCGATCTACCGGGTTTTCCTCTCGAGCGTAGGCTTCGAATAACCGGTTTTGTCGGGTCTGCAGGTCTTCAAGAATGATCTGGGCCTGTGTCTTCACTTGCGCGTCGCTTGTTCCTTGGAGCAAAAGTATTAAG
>CALGUT010000537.1 GCA_937920335.1 uncultured Opitutales bacterium | reverse complement strand
AGGTGAATGTTATCTACATTCACTACTGAACAATCTGCATTAACAGCAGGTAATAATATTAACACGCAGAAGGCGGTCTACACAGTCCCGGAAGCTGCATCATACCTCACCATCTGTGAACGTAAGCTACGTGAGCTTATCGCAGAAGGCGAAATACGCCATTGCCGGATAGGTCGTCGGGTTCTCCTGAGAATAGAGGACCTATCGGATTACCTTGAATCTCAACTGGTATAAGGAGGTCATCAGTATGAAAACCGAAAAGACTTCCGATGAGTGGGCCGAAGCGTACGGCGAAACCGTTATCTTCAAAGAACTATCTGACAAACAAGACAGGATTTGGCGGCTACAAACGGGTGACCCGGACGTTGTAAGACGCGTTCGCCGCAAGAAAGGCTATAAGCAGGTAGCTTGGCCGGAGTGGGGCTTCATTTGGATCTTCCGAACAACATTTAAAAACCGACGGAACGCCATACGTGCATTGGCCCGAATACTTGATACCGAAACCTTCTGGGAAAAAAAACGGGCTCTGGTAGCTGCTCGGGATGATTCAAAGAACGATGGGGTTGCATCATGATTATTACGTCACCCCTTGGGCGCGTTTACGGCCATTTCTTTGGTACCGTGCCGCCTGAAAATTTCTTTTGGTATCGTTGCCCTCCTAGCCCTATTGAACGCCTTCACGGGCATTTAAACCGGGGCTTATTACCTAGGAAGGAGCCGGTGATATGATCGACTTAGATAGCCCACTCCATAAAGCCATTGAAGCTATAAATATACCCGAAGCGTGGCATCGGTTAGGACTCGAAGGAAGCCCTGGCAAATCATGCAAGGTGCCATGGAGGGACGACAAGAAACCAAGCCTGTCCGTCTATGATAATGACAGACTGTTCAAGGACTTTTCAACCGGAGAAGGCGGAAATGTAGTGAAGTTTATTTCCTTGGCAACGAATCTAAGTCAATCGGATGCAGCCAAAGCACTCATTCAATGGAACGGCGGAACGGCTTTATCTTTTAGCTTACCCGCAAAAAGGGCACGGCCACCAACACCCAAGACTAAGCCGATCAAAGGGTTAAAGTTACCCGCACTGGATATTGGTAAAATTACGGAGCTAACGGATCTGCGAAGATCAAGAGGTATCCCCGCTTTTGTAGCGTTCGAGTTACTTGGGAAACGTGGGATGTTTGGTTTTTGTGAGTGCAAGCCAAAGGGCTTAGCTTCCACTAGGTGTTGGTTAGTTACTGATCCGTCATTGAAAAACGCACAGGCGCGACCTCTATATCCAGACAAAGTGGATTGGCCTTTCAAGGCGTATACGCTACCGGGGTCATATGCGTCTTGGCCAATCGGAGCTTCAACGATAGAGGACTGCGATACGGTCTTATTAACAGAGGGACTACCCGATTTGTTGGCAGTGGCTACCGCTGCATGGAGTGAGTTGGACGGCCAAGGATTCGACCGTATCGGACTCTGTTGTATGGTTGGAGGGAGCCTTAGTATAGCCGAGGAAGCCCTTCCCTTATTTAAGGGAAAGCAGGTCAAAGTCTTCGTTCACAACGATGAAGCCGGTCGACAAGCGTTCGATCGATGGTGGCACCAATTGAAACCCTTTGCTTCCCATCTATCGGGATGGATCAGCGAACGCGAAGGAGAAGACTTCAACGATTGGGCAAGTCGTAAATGGTTAGAATCATATGACGGAATAAGCCTGCCCGAAACGTTACTACCGAAAAACGAAAGGCCCATCGCAGGAACGACAGGCCAATCAGAAAATCTTAACAGCAATATAGAATGACAACACTACTAGAACCATTTAAACAAAGTCAAATCAGGCCCGATGCGGACACACACCAAGAGCCCGTTATATCCAGAAAGGATTTCGATTCAGCAATCATATCATCCACAGAGTTGGCGGGTATGACAATTCAACCAAGGAAATGTTTGATTGGCCACTGGTTTCGAGAAGGAGACCTTGGATTTATCTTCGGCAAACGCGGATTAGGAAAGACCTGGCTGGCTGTTACCGCAGCCCGTCACTTGGCCGAAGGGGAACAACTATGGGAATGGGCAGTGCAAAAATCGAAGGTTCTGTATGTCGATGGTGAAATGCCACTGGAGGCGATAAAGGACCGCGATGAAAGCCTGACTGAGGTTGAGACCGAAGACCTTCTGTTTCTGAATCATGAAACGTTTTTTAAAGCTACGGGCAAACCGCTTTCTTTGTCCGATCCTTTACAGCAAAACTGGCTAGAAGACTATTGTGAAGAGAATGGAATCCGCGTTCTCTTTCTTGATAACCTGTCCTGTCTTTTTTCCGGAATGCGGGAGAATACCGCTGATGACTGGGAGAAGGTTCTACCATGGCTTCTCAGCTTTCGCCGTAAGAAGATTTCAGTTGTTATAGTTGCTCATGCCGGAAGATCCGGAAATCACATGAGAGGCACTTCCCGTAGGGAAGACGCAGCATTCTGGGCAATCGGATTATCCGATTCAATCAAAGGCCGAGAGGAAAAAAAAGACGGTGCACGTTTTTTGACGAGCTTCACTAAGGATCGCAACTCAATCAATGGCGATGAAACCAGACCGCTGGACTGGCACTTTTATAAAGCTGCCGATGGGAAAACGCAGGTAGCCATATATCCCGCTGACAATAAGGAGATCGTTTTTCAATTGATTGATGACGGTCTGGAATCTTGCACCGACATTGCTCAGGACATAGGGTTATCCAAAGGGGCTGTTTCAAAGATCGCAAAGAAGTTGGAACGTGAGGAGAGGATTATGATTGCCGCTGGCGGAAAATACAAAGTCAAAACTGGGAAACCATAGGAAACGAAACCGAGCTAAAATGACCAATAATGTTTCCACGTTTCCAGAATGCCAGTTTCCAAAGTAACCGCCGAAACCCGCATGAATAAGGGAGTCAATATATGGAAACGCTTTCGTTTCCAATAATGTTTCCATTCGTTTCCACGGACACACCCATGGGTATTTCCAAGGAAACACAGACGAACAAACTACAACGAACAAGACCATCTATACTATGCCCAAAAAAAAGAACATACCCCGTGACCAGTTCATAACCGCAGCCGCTGATGCTCTCAATGGAAAGTCTATCAGACAGCTTACCAGGGACTTTTCCATGAGCGAACGTGATGCTAGGTGGTTATCCCGCAATCAGGGTCTATGCGCTGATGAGTTTCGCGATCTAGTGATTAATCGAATGCAAGTTCTTCAGGAAGATTTATTAGATAAGATCCGCGAACGCATTGACGATATACCAGCGGGTCAGCTAGCGGTTACGTACGGTATACTCTCCGACAAGATGAACCGCGCTCAACCAACTATCCATAATCTTAACGTTACTAAGAATGTGGGAGTCATCGTCGATGGTGCCACGTTGGACCGGGAAGCGTTGATTCGGTTGGTAAGCGGTGGGAATAAGAAGGGTTCAGAGAGAGAGAAACAGGACGTGATCGATTGTTAGGGCTTTTGGCGGGGAGCGTGGGCAGGTGGGTAATGGGTCTAAATACAATTGAGGCTACTCCGTTCGCGCGGTTGAAGGATCGATCATCCCAATGAATTGAGCCTGAAATGGATCTGAAATATCAAAGGAAAGCATGGCACCTGTCTCGCTCTGTACTATTATATTTCCCTCACCAACAGGAAATATAATTACACGCCAGCCTTTAGGCATGCTATCGACATGAACAGCGACCAACTCCCCCTTAAAGGTGTAGGCAATTGCCTGAGTATTCCAACTGAACCTCTACTACCTACCTCGTCTCTAAGATCAACGCTGCGCCTATCTACACAATCATCACATATGCGCCTACTAATAGATCATATGTGAAAATATTTGTCTTTAGATTTTCGTCTCAACATGGAAACCTCCATCACATTTTTCTTCATGCTCTCGCACACATTCTCGAATCCCATATTCAAAAGTATAAACTTTACCATTCGGTTTTTCCTTTTCGCAGTTTCTACAGATCTTGGAGATGTCAGGATTTGACGGGTTCATAAATAGGAGCAGATGTTTTTTTAAGGTTTCAAATGGATTATATGTTAAATTCCTTAAATTTGATAGTAATAAGGAAACGGTTTGTAAGGTCTCAACGACCAGTAAAATCACCTCCTCCACAGCTGAGCCGCCGAAGAGCAAATTCCTATCAGTAATCTAAGATGGGATTGATCAGCAAATGTCGTAATTACATTAGGTGGCACCCCGTCGTCCAGAATAGGCGGCGGAAACGAGAAAAGCGACTCTACATACGCCAAAGAAATCAGCGCTACCCTCAGCTGATCTGGCAAGAAGCACAGCCTTGCCCTCAAAAGCGGGTCGAAGCTGCCCGGATGCAAGTCGGCTCAAAGCTTTTTGTGTTTGGTGGCTACATTACGCTCGAAACTGTAAGCCGACGAGTGGATCTCTTCGATCTGGAAACACAGCGTTGGCAACAGATCGGCACCCTTCCCGTCGACGCAGCGGAGACGCATAACGGCACCGTTTACGACGGACACAATCATATCTATCTGATCGGCGGACAACTCGGCCCCAGTTGCTCTCCTGTCTCAGCAAACTGCTTTGTCTTCGACATCCGAACCTACCAGTGGAGCAAACTGCCGCCTCTGCCTGAAGGCCGCTACATGTCGCTGATCCATTTGCATAAGGGGCGTATTCATTACATATCAGGCACCATGCCAGACCGCTGCTCCCCGGCGGATCAACACTGGAGCATCGGCGTCGCCAATGGTCGCAGCACCGAAGCGGAGTGGACCAGTCATGCACCGATTTCATCCCCACGCACACACACTGCCTCTTATTTACATAATGACGAGATGTTCGTATTCGGCGGGCAAACTGGCGACGTGCCTCCCATCGAAGGCAACGCAGAGTATCTCTGTAACTTTAACACCGCCTTTGACGAAGTCTTCAATGAAGTTTATACCTACAACCTCGTCACGGGAGAGTATCAACTCAAGGAGCCCATGCCCGAGAAACTCTCACACTCAGAGCATGCAGTCGTTCGCGTCGGCTCGAAAATCATAATCGCAGGTGGCGTGCTGAATCGCTTTCACTTATCTGACCTCATCCTCAGTTATGACTTAAATTCTGGTCAGTGGTCTGAAATCGGCCGGCTGCCCTACCCGATGAAATCGAAGGTCACCGCTTACTGGAACGGGCGCATCTACATTGTCACGGGGCAACGATCAGAGAGCGAGCTAGACCTCACTCCAGGCGAAGTGCTCGACACTGTCTGGCACGCCCCATTACACGTTGATCTCCCCTCTCTGTAATGAGTCATAAAAATCTCCGTATTGCACTTCTCCCAGACTCAGGTAGCCATTGGATCGCAGGTGTGCTCTATGTCCAGGCCGTTTCACAAGCGCTCTCAACCGTCCCGAAAAGTAAGCGTCCCGAAACACACTTACTCATTCGAGAAAACCTGGATGGGACGCACTACACCACACTGCGCGAATCCGTAACCTCAACCCAGGTTTTCAATTACAGCTCAAAACTCACGCGTTTAGAGCGATTCAAAAAAAAGATACGCCCATTTCTCAAAAAAGGCCCGAGCCTGATTCACATAGAAGACAGCCTGCGCAAGACACAGGCTGATTTATTGTTCCCCTGCGGTCGAAGCCTGGGGGCTAAATTCTGTTTACCATGGATCGGATGGATTCCGGATTTCCAGCATAAGCACTTACCCGAGCTATTCAGCGCAGAAGAGCTGCAAACACGCGACCAAGAGTTCCAGTTACTCATCGACGAAGCCGCACACATCGTAGTCAGTAGTCAGGATGCCTATAATGACCTGTTGCACTACTTCCAGGCTCCCCCAGAGAAGGTGAGCGTTTTCCCCTTCCGCACTCATGCCGATCCAGATTGGTTTACAGGCAGTCCTCTTCAAACGGCAGAGAAATATAAGCTACCTGAAAAATTCCTAATGTTTCCCAGCCAATTTTGGCAGCACAAGAATCACCTCACCTTGCTGCAAGCAATTGCATTAATGAACGAGCATGGAGATGAGAACATCTGCTTAGTGCTCACCGGCAAGGATCAAGACTATCGCAAGCCAGAGCACCCGAAAATCCTGAAACGCTATATAGCTGACCACGGGCTGGAAACAAACATTCGCTACCTCGGCCTACTGCCCCGCCAAGACCAGATCCATCTAATGCGACGAGCCTGTGCCATTGTGCAACCCTCCCACTTTGAGGGCTGGTCGATGCTCGTCGAAGATTGCCGCACACTAGGAAAAACGACCTTCCTCTCTGACATTCCAGTGCACCGTGAACAGGCCTACGAGAGAGCTCACTATTTTGACCCGAAATCTGCCGAGTCACTGGCTCAATTACTAGCAGACCATTGGTCGTCACTCGCAGCGGGCCCGAATTTAAAAGCAGAATTGCAGGCACAAGAAGAGAATCACTCACTCACACAAGATTGCGGCCGACAGCTGATGGATATATTCCGCAAGACATTAGCCAAATAGCTTTGCCTCTGCCTGCAAAACACGTCACCCGATTTCCACAGCGCAGAGCGAATCACTTTAGGGCAATCTATGGAGATCGAACTCATGCCGAACGAGGCATAGCGCCAAGCATCGACTGGATCGTTCACCGTCCAGATGTTTAAATCGATATCCGATTCCAAGATCGCTTTGTATGTCATCGAGACCGCGTATCCGTCTCAAGGTTGGATCACCGCGTTTATCATTGAGATCACCAGCAACAATAATCATAGCATCGGGATCTAGTGTATTCAGATAATGGCGACGCAAAATAGAGGCTTGTGCGATTCGCTGTTGATCCTGCTCGTGCCCGCCGCGTTCCGATGATAAGTGAACGACGTATAAATGTATATCGTTTCCGTCCGCATTCTGAAAGCTCACCCGCATTCCTTTTGAGACTCCTGTCTCACTTTCAGTTTCGGGGTCATCCAACTCCTCCCAATAATGTTCACGTCCCGGTATGCTCGGCAATATGCTGGTAAACGGGATCTTTGATAATACGCCTACATGCTGACCTGTAACAGTGTCTGTCGAGCGGTTAGGGCCTATGAAGTCATACGTTACGCCTTCATCAATTAAAGCCTGCCTGAGCACCTCCAGGTCGTTAGCATTACCTACTTCTGTTAGCGCTAGGACATCCGCGTCCACCTGGGCTAATACTTTAGCTACGGACTCAGAAGCTTCTTCCAGCTTCTGTTCACGAAAAGCGGGCGTCCATGTGGCGGCGTCTGTAGCTGATAGGTTGAAAGATTCACCGAATTTAATGTGAATGCGTTTGGAGTTGAGGAACTCACAATTGAAAGTGGCAATGCGGATGGTTTCGGCAGTAACAACTATCAAGGAAAGCTGTAGGAGGAACCGACACGCCTGATCCAATTGAAATAGACGAGATGGTTAAGAAGCGTGAATCAGGACAGTAAACCTTATTGCCAAAAGTGTTACCTAAATGGCGTCAATGCGGAGCATCGGACCGTCCTTTTTGCCTCCACCGTCGAATGAGACGGCATCTCGCTCACCCGTTCCTTTGATAATCAGAACCAATGCGTTTCCTTCCTGCCAATCCTCTTGGTTAACTACTTCTTGAATTATTGTAGACAAGTCGGGGGTACGTGGCCTTTTCGCGTGAGCCTGCTTCGGATTCCAAGGTTCTGGTGACCATATTACCGCCGTTTTCGTAAGCTCGCGCGAAGATAAATTCTTCGCTTCTTCATTAAACGATTCGCCGTTCGCGGACAATTCTGCGCGAATCGTCAGTTCTGTCGGCTTCTCCTTCGGACGATTTCCTTCCATTGTAAATTGCAAGAAAGCGCTGTTGATCTTCTGTTCTTTAGCAACGCGTATTCCGTCGAAGCGAATACCAATAGCTTTTGCCGATTCAAATCCTGACAGCTGACCCAAATCAAGATCCTCATTTGTCAGATCAACCTCAACATTCGTTCCTTCTTCCGCGTCATCCTGCGAACGATTAACAAAGTAATCCGTCCACGGTACTTGTGTAGTAGTCTCTGATGAGTCCATACTTTCGGCGTCGCTATCCGACTTTTTATTGTCGGTTGAGCAACCAAGCATAGAGGGTATTAGAACCGCAGCGAGTATCGTGATGATGCGTAAAGTTTTCATTCCTTTTATCGGCTGTTTTTAGAAGGTAAGCGTATTAGCTGCAACCAACATAAGTAATGCCGAAATACACAAAAAAGTTACACTTATTAATGGACATCCTTTTCTTGAAACACATACCCACGGTCGGAGATGATTTGGAGGTTTTGTTGGCTTTACCACGTGCACGCCAACCGAAAAATCGTCCTTTTGGAGTGAATGAAACACTATTAGGTATAGTGTTACCTTTTTGGACTGAAAATCCGGAGTAATCAGGCCATAATTACCGTCAAGCTATGCAGAAATGTAACCTTATTGCAGCATAGTGTTACATAGATGATTAACCCCCTACATTCCCTTCACCCTCTTCGCCTGAACACCATCCAACTTCAGAATCAACGGTTCATCAAAGCTAGTCTCGATTCTGAACGTGGCAGCATTACCAAAGGCACGGTGGACCCCATAGCTTAACGCACCATACAATCCCACCTCCTTACCGAGATCCTGGTCAGTGAAAACCAACGGGTGCGGCAGCGTGTTCTCGGAGTTCGGAGTCAGTATCCATTTTTTAGCTCTGTCGTCGTAGATGATGCGAAATTCCATTAACTACTGGTAGTGATCAATTGTTCACTTATTCAAGGAGAATCTTATAAATTTTCAATCCGCAGTAACTCCTTTTGACGGAAAAAATCTGTCCGCTTGGATCAATACTAAGATAAGTGGTATGGAAAAAAGCCGGAAGCCCTCCCCACCCTACTCTATTCCTATCATATTCCTATCACAATGAATACAGGGTAATTCAATTTGCTTGCATCCCTATGCATTGCAAACTCTCATAAACACTTAACTTTCCACTAATCTCGCGGGGTGTGAGCGTTTTCGAATCCCGCTCTCTCCGCCATTTCAAATTCTGCAAAGCTCAGCCAATTGCTGCAGAAGAATACTAGGGTTCACTTATGCGTATTCTCTTCCTCCAGGATCATCTCAGAATAGGAGGAACTGAGAAACAAACCGTGGCTCTGGCCCAGTTCGGACAAAAAAACGGATACCAGACTGGACTCTTGGTATTTCGTCCGGGCGGAGCGTTACCGATGAGAGAAACGCCTGGCTCCTATTTTAAGACTCTTCAGCCATTCAATACTCACATTGATGAGTGGGCACCGGGACTCATTAGGAACATCAAAGACTTTTCGCCAGACGCCATTGTTTTTATGGGAAAGGTAGCTCACCTCTATTTGGAACGCCTAAAGAGCTATTTCCCGAATACAGCGATGATTGCGACCTTCAGAAGCGGAAAAAAGCCCGTTCCTTATTACTTAAGAGCTCTAAGCGCTTCACACGGTATCCTTACCAATAACAAAGCCGAAGAACGAAAGTTATCACAGCTCAACGAATCGAGTGCTGCTAAGATTCAAACGATTCACAACGGATGTCTACTCCCCAAAATAGCGTTAGGAACCCCAAGAACGCTCACTAGCCCTTTGCGGATCATCTATGTTGCTATGTTTCGGCCGCAAAAGAATCAAGCTGAGCTCATTACCATCTTGTCCAAGCTTCCACCATCCATCAACTGGACTTGCACGTTGGTCGGAACCGGCAAGACACTCAACACCTGCAAGCAACTGGTGAAATCGTTAAGACTCGAAAAAAGAATACGATTCCTAGCGACCCCGGACCCCCAGCCGCTATACTACGAGCATCATATCGCAGTATCAACTTCCGATAAAGAGGGGTTACCCAACTCATTGATTGAAGCTCAATGGACAGGCCTTCCTGTAATCGCTTATCTCGTCAACGGAGTTGGGGATTGTTTTGAAGATTCTGTATCCGGTTTCGGTATACCGTTTGGGGATCAACAAGCTTTTTCGGATGCGCTCCAGCTACTCGCATCCAGTCCGGAGCGTCTGAATGAAATGAGCAAGTCCGCAATCTCATTCAGTCGTAAACAATTCAATTTCGAGGACCGATCGCGAGATTTTTTCCTAGCCGTCAAACAAGTTCAGTCTTCCTTCGGGTCGAAAGAAAATCGTTGAGATACACCGCACCGACGATAATACCACCTCCCATAATTAAACGCAGTAGCTGCTGCCCGGTAACGTCTTCGAAAAACATAAGGCTCACAGCAACTGCCAGGGGGATCTTAAGATTATTCATGACGGCCAGGTTTCCAGCATTCGTCAACGTGGCTCCGTAGTTCCACAAGAAGAAGCCGAGCCCAGAAGCAACTACACCCAGTAATAAGATAACCGCAGTCTGTGTTCCCGAAAAAGAGATCGCTGATAGGTCAGATCCGAACGCCATTAGTACCAGAGTAGCAACTACACCTCCCAAATACAACAATGCGAAATGGTCCTGGCTCCTCAATTGCGTATTCGAAAGAAGCAATCTTCGATACAGAACTTGTCCGGCCGCAAAACATAGGTTTGAAGCCTGCAATAGAAAGATTCCAATCAGCGTTCCAGACAAGTCTATCGTGTTGTAGTAGATGACAATCGCTCCAAGTACCGATACCGCAGCACACAAAAGAAACGACACCCTAAATCGCTTCTCCAATAGGTCGTCCAACAGCGTTACCATAAGAGGGGTCGTGACCGTGAATAATGCAATTTTGTGAGCCTCCATATACTGAAACGTGTAAATATAGGCCCCATACATGACTCCAAATTGAATGGCTCCGATTGCAAGGAACTTAATACTTAGCCCTCGATCAACCGTACAAAGCTTTAGAAACGGAAGAAAGACCAGCAAGGCCACAAACAAGCGAACACCACTTACAACAAACGGGTCCAAGCCCGTAAGATAGGTTTTTATAAGCCCAAAAGAAAAAGCCCAAATAACTGAAACAATGATCAGATATCTCATTAATTAGTGGGCGAACATAACTGCCGGGTAAAGTAACCCACAAGGAAATTGGACAGGGCTATTGCTGGACCATACGAAACCTGAAGAACCGAGGAGGCGAAGCCCCAGTCACCAATTCAATCTCGGAATGTATTTGCCCAGCGATCTCGTCATTCGTGAATGATTCAAGCCATGGATATTGTTCCAAATCTTTTGCAGAAAACGGTTCCCAAACGACCATATCATCGGAAAAACTAAATCCGACTCCACGAGCTCCTAGGACCCATTCTCCTCCTATCGAAATACCACTTTGATCGTTGGTAATCGTGGGAACCAAAATCACGCCCTTATCACTTGAGCCTGGATCCAATCCGAAAGCCCACTCAAGCGCCGTCTCGATTCCATCATCGTCAGGATCTTCATAAGGGTTCGGCATTGATATATTCTCCGTTTCTATCCATTTCCGATAAGGATCCATACGTCCCAGTGCTTCGTTACTTCCTCTGAATTTCGGCCACCTGGAAAAGCCTAAAGGACTGTCACCATGAATGGCATACACGTTGCCATCCGTCGATCCGACATAGACGGTACCGTCCGGTCCTATCGCGGGTGAGGAATCTACAAAACCACCCGTAGGAAACGACCAGAGTTTGTTTCCCTGACTATTTACGGCATAAAGACGCTTATCTCCTGAACCAAAATAAAGGGTCCCATCCTCAGCAATAGCAGGGGTCGAATAAACCACATCGTTGGGTTCAACAAAAGGCCAACCCGATTTGACGGCTCCCGTTTGACCATCCAAGGCGTAGACGCTGTCAGAACCGGTACCTA
>CALGUT010000536.1 GCA_937920335.1 uncultured Opitutales bacterium | reverse complement strand
GAGTGGAAGAATGCGTCCTCCAAAGCGACACGTTATCTCTACACCGGACTAGGATCTATGGTGGTGGGTATACTCATCATCTCAATCGGCAACGGCCTAGCAGTAGGCTGATTAATTGAAACTATAGTTTTAGTACCATGCATATTGAAAAGGCAAATTTTGGTCAGGTTGATAATACGCCTGTTTATCTTTATACCCTGGAAAACGATGAGGGTATGATCGTTAAGATCACCAATTACGGTGGTACGGTTACAAATATCATTGTTCCAGACAAAGACGGAAACTCTGCAAGTGTCGTTTGCGGATTCGACACGCTGGATGGTTACTTTGGTGAAGCTTACAGAGGCAACTCTCCTTACTTCGGATGTATCGTCGGCCGTTATGCGGGGCGGATTAAGGACGGCCAGTTCAACGTCAATGGTCATAAGTATCAAATCGCGAAAGACGACGGACCCAATCATATTCATGGTGGGGTAAAAGGATTCGACAAGTGTGTTTGGGAGGTAGAGGGAGTGAATGAAACGGATGAGGCTGTTAGTTTGCGCCTTTCTCTTATTAGTCCGGATTTCGATGAGGGATTTCCCGGATTATTAAAAGTGAATGTTGATTACAGTCTTAATAACGACAATGAACTGCGTATTCACTATCGGGCTACAACGGATCGGACGACTCCGATTGCACTTACCAACCACAGCTATTTTAACCTGAATGGGTTTTCTGACACGGTGCTCGGCCACGAAGTGCAAATCTTTAGTAATCGCTACCTCGAGCCAGATGATACAAATGTTCCTGTGGGTGAGGAAACATCAGTGGCTGGTACGGCCGCCGATTTCAATTCACCCAAGCGTGTGGGTGATTGTTTCGACGAATTACCCATGGGCTTTGAGCATTTCTATGTCTACGACAAGGAGGTAGGAGTGCTTGGTAAGGTAGCCATTGTTTCTGAGCCTTCATCTGGTCGTAAGCTAGAGGTCTATTCATCTGAGCCCGGCGGTTTATTCTACACCGGCCGCTACACCTCCGACGAGTTACAACGAGAGGACGGAACTCAATTTGGGCAGTTTCGTGGCTTTTGTGTGGAAACTGCGAAATATCCGAACGGGCCCAATATCGAAGGTGCTCCTAACTGTATTCTCAATCCCGGTGAGTCTTACGACGAAACTACGGTTTATAAACTGAGCTGGTAGGAAGTTGAGAATGATTTACCGAATTACTGAAAAGCAGATTGTAGGGTTAGTTCTACGTCTGGTGACGCCATTAGTCTCTCCATTTGTAGAGATGGCGCGATTGAATGCAGCTCTATCGGGTTTCGGTAGAGCAGGGATGCTACAGTGTCAGAGCGTAAATATTGAAAACTCTCCAATTTGTGAAATATAGTTATGAATATGAAAGCAGCAATTTACGAAGGAAACAGAAGCGTTGGGGTTGGTGAGAGCCAAGTGATCCATCCTGCAAAAGGTGAAGTCAGACTGGATGTTGCCTATTGCGGAATTTGTGGAACGGATATCCATATATTTCATGGGCACATGGATCAACGAGTGAACACACCTTTGCCTATCGGTCATGAAGTTTCGGCAACTGTCGCCGAAGTTGGGGAGGGCGTTGACAACGTTTTGGTTGGCGATCGGGTCGCGGTAAGACCGCTCTTGTTTGGGGAAACATCAAATTTTGACAAAGGCTTCGCCCACGTTGGAAAAAATCTGAAGTTTATCGGCATCGACTTGCCGGGTGGAATGCAAGCTTCCTGGACGGTACCTGCTTATACACTACATCAACTGCCTGCCGATCTGAGTCTGGAGCATGGAGCGATGATTGAGCCCGCCGCTGTCGCTTGCCACGATGTTCGTTTGGGTGAAGTTCAAGCTGGAGAAACGTGCGTAGTTATTGGTGGTGGTCCGATTGGCCTTCTTATTGCCCTTGTTGCAAAGGAGAAAGGTGCACAGGTGATCCTGTCTGAGGTGAATGAGGTTCGCCTGAAATTGGCTGGCTCACTTGGACTAGGAGCGGTTAATCCTATCAAAGAAGATTTGGTGGAAGCGGTTCGTTCCGCTACCGACGGAGGCATGGCCGACTGTGTCTTTGAAGTTTCAGGATCCGTGCCAGGTGTAGAAGTAATGACTGAACTACCTAATGTGCGTGGCCGCATAGTTATGGTGGCCATTCATCCAGAGCCAAGACCCGTCAATCTATTCAAATTCTTCTGGTCCGAACTCAAGCTAATCGGTGCCCGCTTGTATGAAGAGCAGGACTTTGATCAAGCAATCGAGCTGGCTGCGACTGGTCGGCTGCACCTGGATGAGCTTATTACTGAAGTGCGATCCATCGAACAGGTTCAAGAAACTTTCGAAGCCATCGAGGCAAATCCGGATGGCATAAAATACCTAATCAGCTGCGGCTCTTAATTTTGTAAGTAATGAGTATACTCAAATCATTTGATCTCACCGGAAAAACGGCTCTGGTTACCGGTTGTAAACGCGGAATCGGTAAAGCCATGGCCGAAGGCCTTGCTGAAGCGGGTGCCGATATTATCGGCGTTTCTGCCACCTTGGATAGTTCGGGGAGCGACGTCGAGGGTGCGGTCACTGCGCTTGGCCGATCCTTCACGGGATATGCTTGTGACTTCTCTGATCGCGCTGCGGTGTATCGTTTTATAGAGCTCGTTAAAAAGAACCACGCACAAATCGACATTCTTGTGAACAATGCGGGAACGATCATGCGTGCTCCGGCTGCCGAGCATCCCGACGACTATTGGGATCAAGTCATCGAGGTGAACTTAAGCGCACAATTCATTCTGACTCGTGAATTCGGGAAAGCCATGATCGAGCGCGGTTCCGGGAAGGTGGTTTTTACCGCATCGTTGTTGACTTTTCAGGGAGGTATTACGGTTCCCGGGTATGCAGCGAGTAAAGGTGGTATCGGTCAGTTAACCATGGCTTTCGCCAATGAGTGGGCGGGTATGGGAGTGAATGTGAATGCGATCGCGCCTGGATACATCGCAACCGACAACACAGAAGCTCTACGCAATGATCCGGTGCGTAGGGAACAGATCCTGGGACGGATTCCTGCGGGACGTTGGGGTGAACCGGGGGATTTTAAAGGACCGTTGGTTTTTCTCGCTTCGGAGGCAGCCAACTACGTGCACGGAGCCACCCTCTTGGTCGATGGTGGCTGGATGGGACGCTAAACAATAAACAGAAATCTTATGTCTGAATTAAAAGAAAACGTAGAAGGTATAGAGCACTACAAGATGTTTATCGATGGTGAGTTTGTTGACTCCGCATCCGGTGAGAGAGTGAATGTTGAAAGTCCTACCACGGAGCAAGTTATCGCAACGATTCCCAACGGCAATTCAGAAGATGCTCAACGGGCCCTTGAGTCTGCCAAAGCAGCACAGCCAGCCTGGGCCGCTTTGCCTGCCGTTGAACGCGGTAATATCCTGAGTAAGTTTGCTGACCTCATTCTAGAGAGCCAGGAAGAATTGGCCAGACTCTGCACGACCGAGATGGGAAAGATCCTCGACTTGGCCAGAGGCGAAGTCGCCGTGTCTGCCGACTTCATCAACTTCCCCGCGCAAGCCGCCCGTCGAATTGAGGGTGACCTGTTTCCGTCCGATAATCCAAACGAGCACATCTGGATTCATAAAGTTCCTTACGGTGTTTCGGTTGGCATCACTGCCTGGAATTTTCCTTTCGCCTTAGCCTGTCGCAAAATTGGTCCGGCTCTGACGACCGGTAATGTCATGACCATAAAGCCACCATCGGTTACTCCGCTTGCCACGCTCGAACTGGGCAAGTTGGCCATCGAGGCTGGTATACCGAAGGGCGTACTCAACATCGTTACTGGAGGTGGTTCAACCTTGGGCGCAGAGCTCGTGAAGAACAAGCTGACACGCCTGGTTACCATGACTGGTAGCACTAAGACTGGTCAGCAGATCTTCAAGGATTGTGCCGACAATCTTTCGGCCGTGCGTTTGGAGCTGGGAGGAAAGGCCCCTTTTATTTTGATGGACGATGGTGATGTCGACAAAGCGGTCGTAGCAGCGGTTGAATCTCGTCACCTAAACAGCGGTCAGGTTTGTACCTGTCCCGAACGCTTCTACATTCACGATGCGGTTTACGACGAGTTCCTGGAAAAATATGTGGCGGCCTGTTCCAATCTGAAAATAGGTGATCCTATGCATCCGGATACCGCTATCGGGCCCAAGGTGAATGCCTACGAAACCAGTGCGGTAGAGAAGACGGTAAAAGAAGCAATTGCTCAAGGCGCAAAATTGGAGTGTGGAGGTAAACGTCCAGAGGGTGCCGATTATGAAAAGGGTCATTGGTATGAGCCGACCGTGTTAACGAATTGCAATCATGATATGGATGTAATGCGTGAGGAGGTCTTCGGCGTGGTAAGTCCAATAATGCGTATCTCGAGTTTCGATGAAGCCATCAAGCTGGCCAATGACAGTGACTATGGTCTGTCCGCATTTTTATTCTCCAAAGACATGCGTCTTATTCAGCGCATGGTGCTGGAACTCGATTTCGGCGAAATTTACGTCAACCGTGGTATGGGGGAGCAGCGTCAAGGTTTCCACAATGGCTATAAAATGAGCGGTACTGGGGGCGAAGACGGAAAATATGGTATGGAAAACTACCTGGAAAAGAAAACCTTTTACGTGAACTTTTCCTGATACTGGATGGCCGCTAAATGAATCTTTTAAATCCGCAACTGCGGCAGAGCGGGGACGCTCTTGCCCTACCATTTAACCATCGAGAGGTAGGGCCACTGTATCCCTGCAGTGCCGTCTTCCTGAACAAACGATGAGTGTCATCACTAAGATTACGTCGCGTCTATTCAACGTGCCCTTGGCCGAGGTCCTGACTGATGCCAAACATGGTGACCACACCCATTTCCAGCTGGTCACGGTAACGGTCGAGCTTGAAGACGGAAGTGAAGGAACGGGCTATACCTATACCGGCGGGAAAGGTGGTACGGCGATCAAGGCAATGTTGGATGACGACATTTCCCCCGCTCTAATTGGAAAAGACGGAGACGATGTAGAAAACATTAACGATTTCTGTGAATGGCATATTCATTACGTCGGTCGAGGCGGTATTGCATCCTTTGCCATTTCTGCTTTGGACATCGCGCTTTGGGATATTCGTTGTCGCAAGCAGGGGAAGCCGCTCTGGCAGTTAGCTGGTGGAGCTTCCAATCAATGCCGAGCCTATGGTGGTGGCATCGACCTCCTATTTCCTTTGCCCAAATTGTTGGATAGCATGAGTGCGTATTTGGCGAAGGGGTTCAATGCAGTAAAGATCAAGATTGGTCGTGAAAGCCTCGACGAAGATATAGAACGGATTGCTGCTGTTCGAGATCATGTAGGTGCTGCTGTTACTTTCATGGTGGATGCCAATTACTCGATGAGTGTGGAACATGCCATCGAATGTGCCCGGCAGTTTGAACCCTATAATATTTATTGGTTCGAGGAACCGACTTTGCCGGACGATTATTTGGGATATGCCAGAATTGCCGATGCAACCGGTACATCGCTAGCCATGGGTGAGAATCTCCACACCATGCATGAATTTGGTTATGCATTTGAGCAGGCCAAGTTGTCTTTCATTCAACCCGATGCGTCTAACTGTTTGGGGATTACTGGCTGGTTGAAAGTGGCTGAAATGTCTCGCCGGTATGGATTGCCAGTTTGTTCACATGGGATGCAGGAACTTCAGGTGAGCCTGGTGTCTGCGCAGTCCAATGCAGGTTGGTTGGAGTATCATAGTTTTCCGATCGATCAATATACCAAGCGCCCTTTACTCATTGAAAATCATAAGGCTGTGGCTCCTGATGCGGCAGGTGTGGGAGTAGAGTTTAACTGGGATGCCTTGGAGCCGTATGAGGAGAAAGCCTTAGTATCTTAACTTAACTAAAGTCATGAAAAAATATACCCTAAGTTGTTTATTGGGATGCCTACTCTTGTTGGGAGTGGGATGTTCCAAAGTTGAAACGGAAAAAGCTTTTACCGAGGCGGAGTACGATCATCTTGGAATAACTAATCCGGATTACCTGAGTGCTGCATCCAAACGAGCTCTTGCATGGCCGGAGCATTCCAATGAGTGGTTTGTTCAGTTTAATACCTACGACCTGAAGGGTGACTTTGCCTACGAAGAAGGAGTTGTGCGTCGTGATCCCAGCGCGATGATTAAGGTAGATGGCAGATATTTCACGTGGTATACCCGTAGCACGGGTGAGACTCAAGGATTTGATGGTGATATCGAAAAGGATAAAGTCTTTCCCTGGGATCGCTGCGATATTTGGTATGCTACCTCAGAAGATGGGATAACCTGGAAAGAAGAGGGCTTAGCTGTGCCTCGCGGTGACAAAGGAGCCTATGATGACCGTTCAGTCTTCACGACGGAGATCATGGTTCACGAAGGAAAATACTACCTGTGTTATCAGACCGTAAAGTCACCTTACAACAAAAGGGTGAAAAACCAGATTGGGTTAGCCTGGGCGGATTCACCTCATGGACCATGGACTAAAAGCAAAGAGCCTATCTTGAGTCCGGCTGACAATGGAGAATGGTACGGCGACGACCTTCAGGACAGA
>CALGUT010000535.1 GCA_937920335.1 uncultured Opitutales bacterium | reverse complement strand
ACGTAGCTATTACGTCTTAGACAGAGACCTACTGTTGACAGGGTTGATGTTCAAATTTCCGCCGGTTATTCTGGAAGCTATGGACTATGGTGCCGTGGCTGTAGAAGTGACTGGCTTTTTCTTGTTGTTGTGGGGACGTACTCCCTGGCGGATCTGGTTAATCTTTTTGGGAATTCTGCATTTGGGAAATGCCTTGTTCCTGAATATATCGTTTCATTTTCACTTAATCGTGTATCTCCCGTTTCTACTGTATCCGATCCACTCCGATCGGTGGATTGGGAGTAAGTTTAAGCGATTCGAACTGAGCTCATGCAAACCGGTATTCGCGGTTGCCTGTGGGCTAGCCACGATTCACATCGTAACTCGAATAGTGGGGGCAGGAGGGACGTGTTTGTTCATGCCAAACCGTGTGCTGGAGCAACTGGCCGAGATATACGTATCAACGATTATCTGGCCTGTTTTTATTGTGTATGGAATCTCCACATTAGTTTTCTCAAGAAAACCGGGTGTCTAAGGCCGGTCGTTTCCCGCTCTTATTTCTGATTTCTCAAAAACCCAAATCCAACCAGCTTCTGTGATTCTTCGTCCCACAGTCTGAGGCCCATGGATTTGAAACTCTTGAACAAAGTTAATTCGGGTACCGTTTGAAAGTAGGGTTCCGCCTCATGGCAGGCCTTTAAATGGTAGTTGGGTATGCGAGAGCTCAGATGATGGATATGGTGGTAGCCGATGTTGCCTGAGAACCAGTTCAAAATAGCGGGTAATTTGTAAAAGGAACTGCCTGTCAAAGCAGCGGATTCATAATTCCACTCCTCTTCTGTTCGCCAATAGGTATCTTCAAACTGATGCTGTACGTAAAATCCCCAGACTCCGAAGCCTCCCGCTACAAACCCAATGGCCAGTTGGATCCAGAAGAAACTCCAAAATCCGAATATCAGGCTCATGCCTACCACATAGGCTACCACAGCAATGTTCATCAGCTGAACCGAAATGCGTTCCCGTTTATTCGCTTTGCTATCCGGGAACCGTTGGTAGATGGAGAATAGCCCAACGGGTGCAATAATAAATAGGATGATCGGGTTACGGGATATCTTGTAGAGAAGGCGGGTCTTTCGTGGTGCCGCCAGATATTCCTTAACAGTCATGACCCAAACATCGCCACTTCCGCGATCGTCTAGATTGCCGGACGTTCCGTGGTGGACAGCATGCTGCCAGGTCCAATGGCGGTAGGGAGTGAAGGTAATGATCCCAATCAGGAACCCTACCACTTGGTTAGCCTTCCTGGATTTAAAAAAAGATCCGTGCCCGCAATCATGAAAAATGATGAACAAGCGGATGAGAAACATCGCAGCCAGAGAACTGAGGGCAATTGTCAGAGGCCAGGAGACGTGACGGGTATAATACATTAATACCCAGAGTGCTACATACGGCCCTGCTGAGTTGGTGACCTGCCACAGTGCTTTTGCTGTGGATGGCTTTTGGTATTTGCGGACGATTTGGCGCCAATTTTCGGGCTGCGCCTCTTTCTTCTCAGGTAGGGTAGTGGGATCGGTGGTATTTATCCGCAAAATCCAATCGAGATAGTCGTCTTGTGCGATACATTTCGAAAATAAAGTGATTCATCATGGATTCCGAATATTCGATGCCCTTCTGATTTTAGGGAATTAGCCTGTTGAGTTTCCCTGAAGTGTTGATTGGCTGGATAGTGTTAAACTGCGTAATCCCCAATGTAAGCATGAAACTGGTATTCTTCAAAGCCTACCTAATCGTTGCCCTGATTTCGGTAGGTATTGTTATTCGGAGTGAAGCTGACGTAGAGCAGTTCGAATCACTGAAGGTAATGGAAATGAACTTACCCGGATTTCCTGAAAAAGTGACGTTTGAAGGTATCTACGAAGGAGTTGCGCGGCTAATCATTAAGGTCGATCAGACCGGTAGGTTGGTTGATGCCTATCAGGAGTCTTACACCCATCCGGAATTTGGACGTCTTGCGGAAAAGTATGTGCGTCTGTGGCGTTTTCAGCCAGCTAAGCTCAACGGTGAGCCGATTACAGTGATCAAGGAAGTCGACTTCCATTTCGACGATAAGCGGGGCGTTTACTCTACGGATATACATGGAGCGACAGCGCTGAAACTCAATTTCTTTAGGTTCGCTAGTTCTAAAAAGACCTATAGCCCAGCTGAGCTTGATCAACCTCTGGAGTCCGTTGAAATGGAACAGCCGCTGTTTCCGTTTGAGTTTAAAAATAGGGGCGTAAAGGGAACGGCAACGGTCGTTTTCTTTATTGATGAAATGGGGATGTCGCGGATCCCTAATGTCACTGATTACTCCCATGTGGCTTTTGGGCAAGCAGCCTCTATGGCGGTCGAAAATTGGAAGTTTAAGCCACCGACAGTGGGAGGGAAACCTGTATCCGTTAAAGTGAGGCAGGTATTCACGTTCAGTGATAGCTAATGGCCGCTATTATAGCTTTTTCCTTAAAAATGGCCAAGTAGGACTCGTCTTGATGCTTCCCAGGTTGCCAACGGGTCCTTGATAGAGAATTTGTCCGCCGGCTTCGCCACCTTCTGGACCAACCTCCACTAGATAGTCGGCTTCTGCCAATAGATCTAAGTTATGTTCGATGACAATAACGGTGTGGCCCTGATCCACGAGTTGGTGGAGTAGGTGTATCAATTTCTCACAGTCGCTCATGTGGAGGCCGATGGTGGGCTCTTCAAGAATGTAGAGATTCTGGAAGTTGATAGCTCGGCTCTTGTCGCGGAAGCTGGGTAGACCTTTGGCGAGTTCGCTGACAAGTTTGAGACGCTGGGCTTCGCCTCCGGAGAGTGTCGGACTACTTTGTCCGAGTGTCAGGTAACCGAGTCCGGTTTGAACCATCAGTGCAAGCATATCGCCGAGGAGACTGTGTGTTTTAAAAAACTCGGCGGCTTCTTCGAAGGTCATGTTGAGGACGTCTGCGACGGTCTTGTCTTTCCATCGTAGGTCATCGAGCTCGGGACCGTAACGGGTTCCGTTACAATCCTCGCAAGTCATGTAGGCATCTGGGAGGAAATTCATTTCCAATTTGATCTGCCCGGACCCTTTGCAGGTTTCGCAACGCCCGTTCTTTGTATTGAAAGAAAAGGTACTGGCCGTCATTCCCCGCATCTTTGCTTCTGGGAGATTAGCAAAGAATCGACGAATAATGTCCATGGCACCCATGTAGGTAGCGGGTGTCGACCGTGGGGTTTTTCCGATAGGTTTTTGGTCGACTTCGATGACCGCACGAAAGCGATCGCCGTTCAGCAGTTGGGTAAAGGGCTTCGCGTCGTGGGTATTGGGAAGTGGAATCGCTTGAGAAAACTCTTTTTCTTCCAACTTCTCGATCTTATGTTTCCGTGCGTAGTCGACCGCTGGATTGAGCAGGTCGCGAATGAGTGTTGATTTTCCAGCACCAGAAATTCCGCCGACCATCGTGAGCTTCCTCAATGGTATATGCAGGTCATCGCCTTTAAGGTTTCTTAACAGCGGGCGTTTTAATACTAACCAATCTTGATGTGTGCGTTTACGTGGGCTGAACTTGGGCGGCAGTTTCCTGTAGGCGCCTCGAATAGGATGGGCGATTCCGTGTTTAAGGTACTGCCCAGTCAGTGAGTGTTTGTTCGCGAGTATCTCTTTGATCGTGCCGTTGGCAATGATCTCACCTCCGTGGACGCCTGCACCTGGGCCTATATCGATGATGCGATCCGCATGTTCCATAGTTTCGTCATCGTGCTCGACGATGAGCAGTGTGTTGCCACGGGCCTTCAAATCCTTGAGCGACTCGATGAGCTTAAAATTATCGCGGGCGTGCAGACCGATCGATGGTTCGTCCAATACATAGAGTACGCCTGATAAATTGGAGCCGAGCTGAGCGGAAAGTCGGATTCGTTGGGCCTCTCCACCGGAGAGCGTCGACGTTGGTCGGTCCATGCCCAGATAGTGGAGACCGACTTGTCCCATGAATTGAAGGCGTTCCTCAATTTGTGGGAGAATATCTGTCATGACGGCCTTGCCTTTGCGGTCGAGTTTCAATTCTCGTAAGCTGTTTAGCAGGGCACCGGGAGCTAAATGCAGTAGCTGAGGCAGCGTGAGCTCTGATCCGTCATTAAAATTTAAATACACATTTCTCGAAAGCAAATTGAGGCGTTCCCCGTGGCAGGTATCGCAAGGCTCAAGGAACCATTTACGTTCAACGTCTTCATCCTCGTTTTCTAGCCAGTTGTTTCCATTGCCACGGCATTCGGGGCACCAGCCCTTGGAGCTATTCCATGAGAAGTGCTTTGGGTCGAGTTCCGGATAGGCCTCGCCTGTTGTGGGGTCGACGCGCTCTGTGGATAGCCAGGAGAGAATCTCGCCACTGGAGCCTACCAGCATGGCAGATCCTTTTCCGAGTCGAAGGGCTCGTTTGAGGATTTTGGTAAGCTCTACGGTTGTTAGTGAGCGTTTTAATGAGGCGTCTTTGCCAAGGTCATCAGTGACGACTTCGATATCGTGATCTTTGTAGCGAGACAGTTTTTTGAAATTGGTAACTTCGATGATGTCGCCATCGATCCGCATCAACTCGTAGCCCTGCTTCTCGACCCATTTGGCGATGGGTTCGTGGTGGCCTTTCCGTCCCCGAATAAGGGGGGAGGCAAGATAGATGTGTTTTTGTTTCTTGAGCTTGGGCTGCTTTAGGAAGTTTTCCAAGTGTTTGACCAGTGCAGATTCCGTAAGTGAGATCACGGGTAGTCCTGATTCCGGTGAATGTTGAATGCCCAGTCGGGCGTAGAGTAGGCGTAGGTATTGAGCGACTTCAGTGATGGTCGCGACGGTGGACTTGCGACTGCCCCGGGTGACTCGTTGTTCGATGGCCACGGTAGGTGCGATGCCGCGTAAGTCGTCGATATCGGGGCGGGGAAGCTGCTCCACGAATTGCCGGGCGTAGGCGGACATAGATTCCAGAAAGCGGCGCTGTCCTTCAGCGAATACGATGTCGAAGGCTAGGCTCGACTTTCCGGATCCGGAAACACCTGTGACGACCGTAATTTCGTTATGAGGAATCTCTACGGACACGTTCTTTAGATTGTGTTCGCGAGCGCCTAAAATTTGAAGAACGCCGGTAGAGGATTGAGGCTGTTTCTTACGGCGCTTTTTGGATGCGTAGGTAGCCGATGACTCGGCGGCGATTAGTTGCTTTCTCGGCTTTTTTCCAACGGTCCCTTGCTTTTCTCGAGCGATCTCAGCCACGAGAAAGGGTTGCGATGGAATCTTCTTTTTCGCGAGTTGTTCGGGGGTGCCTTCGGCTATGACTTCTCCGCCAGCCATCCCGGCTTCGGGTCCAAGTTCAATCAACCAGTCCGCGCATTTGATCAGGTCGACGTTGTGTTCGATGACGATGACGCTGTGACCTTCATCTACCAGTCGATGGAGCACTTGAATCAGTCGGTTGACATCGTGCTTGTGGAGGCCGGTCGTTGGCTCGTCGAGGAGCAGGAGCGATTGATTGTCGGACTCGCTGGCAAC